>JACRBV010000062.1 GCA_016213065.1 Deltaproteobacteria bacterium | reverse complement strand
GGATTGAAACCCCAATTATCGGGAAAACGTTTTGGTTCTCCCCAAGATGCTTTGAAACAGTTGCGTCCTGATCGTGGTGCAGAGAGAGTTGATTCGCAGGGTGCTCCCGTTGCAGAAGGAACTGCGACTGTTGGTGGGAAAAGAGAGGTTTGGCAAGCGGCAGGAAAAGTTGGCGCCGCAACAAGTAGATACGTTAGTTTGAATGACGAACGAAACGCCGCAAAATATATACAAAATGCCCGTGAGGCGGAAAGAAGGGGGAGAGTGGCAGGAGCTCATAGTCTCTATGCCATTACACTCTCCCTTTATTATGGGCTGGGAGATATTGCTGGCGCCAGAGAAGCCCACGAAGGCATGGCCCGCACAGGGATTGCCATTCTAACCAAATTTTTCAATGATGTGATTGTGCCGCAAATTGATCGCGGGGACAGGGAAAGACTCAAAGTGAATTTCTCCGGGTTCTTCACGAATATGGGTTTTGTGGAGGAACATCTGTGGCGGACATGGGCGCTTGATCCACAGAAATTATCAATATCAATGCTTGAAAGCATCCTTTTCGATGAGCGTGATGGAATCGCCGGTCAAACGCTTGCATGGGTAGCCGGTATTCTCAAAGCTCCGGATATCGTGGAAGCCGCGCGGGAAGCCCTTCCCCATCTGAGAGAATTATTTCCTCTCCTCGAACTGACCCTACGAGGACGTGTAAATCTGCTTTTTGAGCGCGTGGATAAACTGAAAACAGCCGGAGCGGCGGACCTTACTTTTATAAGAAAGGGTTATGAATATATTAGAATTTTCATTCGGGAAAATATTCTGGTTGAAGAGCAGGGACCATTGCTTGCACGGGTGGACAATGCCATTTCCAAAATGTTTGAACAGGGGACACAGAGAACAATGCCGTGTAAGCCGGTGCTTTGGAGCCCGCCGGTTGTGGAGGGTTATAAAGGTCCGCGGATTATTCCATTCTCCACCATTGCCCTTTCGCAAAGTGAAACGCCAAACCAGCGACTGGAACGTGCCGCACTTTTGAAAAAAAAGGAGGGATGGAAAATCTCCAACGGGCAATTCTTCTATACATGTCCGTTTTTCACACGTACTACCGTGGGGGTACATTGAGACAAATAATGGCGGTTTCTAAGGATTTGGGTCGCACACATTCCCAAATGGCGAGACTGTTGCTTGAAGGCATAAACGGACTGGATGACGAGATTCAAAAAGTTGCCATACTTCGTTTGGTAGACTTTCATTTTACGGGTGTTAAAAGATATTATGATCTTCTAGCCGACGCCCTCATTAACCATGAGGGGGATCGTATGGAACAGGCGGCTCCTGAGGAGAGAAGCGCTTGGTTGGAGAATGTGGCTACAATTTTGTTGGCACGCCATAGAGCGGATCTTTCGGGTATGGGCATCAACAATGTTCTTAACGGAAGACTGACTTTTGAAGGGTTTGCGGATGAGATAAATGCCACGTATGAAGACGGTGGGGAGAGCGTTAATCTTGCCGCCACGGCCCATTACCTGCTTTTTCGCCGTCTTACAGAATTGGGTTTTGTGAAGATGGCGGGCGAAGAGCGTGAAAAAGTTAGAACCATGGCACGTCCCGGGAGCGTTCTATTGATAAAAATAGGGGCCAATTAACATGAGGCACCGACTTTCCATTCCGATCAAAGTCCTTTTTGTCGCGGGCGTGAGTTATTGCATCACACTGCTTTTGCTTACGGCGGTGGCGCTTCATTTTAATCTTAACTTGAGAACGCCCGTGATGGGTGTCAAACTTTGGTTTGTTTTTTGGGCCATTGAACTGCTTATTTCCGTGAGTGTTGCCACAATCGCCACTTATTATTTTCTCGATCGCCCTCTGGTAAAACTCACACAGACTATGGCCGAGGCCGGTGAGGGAGATTTTCTGATTCGTGCGCCGGTGGATAATGAAGATGAGTTGGGACATTTGGCTCACAGTTTCAACCGGATGCTGGCCAGACTCACCGATCTGCAAGCCAGAAAAATTGAAGTGGAACAATCGCTCATCATCACGCAGGAAGAATTGAAATATAAAAAAAGACTCGAAGAAAAAGGGCGGCTCATTGAAAAGACAAACCGTCTTTTGGAAAATCTGGTGAAGGACCTTTCCTCTCTTTACGAAATTGGACAAGGAATTAATCAAACCATCGATCTGGATCAACTTTATCAAGTCGTCACCCATGTTTTAAAACAACAACTTCGCATCGAAAATTTTTCCCTGATGACGTGGGATGAAAAACATCATCTCCTGAGGATCAGGGCGGCGTTTGGTTTTGCCGACATGAAGCACGTGATGGAACTCACGTTGAAAAACAAGGAAGGGGTTGCGGGCGAAGTGATGCACTCCGGAAAAACAATTTATGTGGGTGATGTCACCACTTCAATGAGATTTACAAAAAGAAATGCCGCTTTGATAGGATCCATTTTGTCTATTCCTTTAAAATACAAAGGAGAAACGCTGGGGGTTGCCAATTTTGGTCGCACGCGCACGCATGCTTTCAGTGGCGCGGACGTAAAAATGCTGACCCTTGTGACAAATCAGATTGCGCTGTCGATTGCCAACGCCCGTCTCTATACGCAGACTCGCGAACTTTCCGTGACCGATGAACTGACCGGTGTTTTTAACCGCAGGCATTTCGGACAGGTTGTACAGTTGGAATGGAAAAGAGCGGCGCGTTTCAAACGGGACTTGTCTCTTTTAATGATCGACGTGGATTATTTCAAACGTTATAACGACACGCACGGGCATCCCGAGGGAGATATCATTTTGAAAAAATTAGGCGAACTTCTCAACGTTAACTTACGCGAAGTAGATACGGTGGCGCGTTTTGGCGGCGAAGAATTTATTATTTTACTTCCCGACACAGACAAACGCGGAGCAATTGCCGTGGCGGAAAAATTGCGTCATCTTGTTCAGGAAAAAATCAACCCGATCACAATCAGCGTGGGTGTCGCCTCCTATCCCGATGATGTGCGGGAGGTGGATGATTTGATCGACCACGCCGACATCGCCCTCTACGACGCGAAAGACAAGGGCCGCAATCAGGTCCATACTTATATGAGTTTCAAAGAATCCCCAGCCATGCCCACTGCGGGGGAAGAAAAGAAAGAGCCCAGTTCCAAAACCCGTTTGGTGCATTAATTGGAATGGTGAAAAATGCATTTTTTGTCATCCCTGCGAAGGCAGGGATCCAGAAATTATCACAACGACTGGATTCCGGCTCCCTGCTTACTGCCTGCAGGGACAAGCTTCGCCGGAATGACATTTTTCACCACTCCATTAATTGGAAAATCGAGAGAACTTCCAGTGTCCGTTGACAAACACGGCACTCTTTCCCTCAAGATTTCTTATTGCGAACTCGAGTTTGATGACAGCCGCTCTGATGTCGCGAACCTCTTCCGTTTTGAGGGTGGCCGACAATTCATCACGTAGTTGCTTAATAAGTGATAGTTCTCCTGTTGTGAACCTTGGCAACATTTTAATAACATCTTCAATCAGTCCCCTGCCTCTTATTGTGAGAGCCCGGTAATAGACAATTCGCTCGAAGGATAAGTTGAGTTCGTCGCTTTTTCCTTCGGGCAATGCCGTTTCATATTTTTCCAAAAGCGCCCATGCTTCCTCTGGTGCCAGACAGCCGTTTACTTTGCCTTCCCTGAGAACCCTGTTAAAAAAAGCACCTGCTCGATAATGAGTCTTGCTCATATCGCGGACTTTTTGTTCTACTGTGTTCCACTTTTCGCCCGTTGTTGACGCTCGCAGTAAGGCGGAGGGGAGATTGTCTGAAACAAAAAGTTCCCGAATAAGTTGCGAAACGGGTGGTTGCAGAATGGGCGGAGGAGTTGCAACTCTTGCCTTTGGTTTTTTCTCGCGGGGAGTTGGAGCGGGTTTTCTTTTTGCTACGACGGGTCTTCTTCTATTCAACTCTTTTGTATTCAAATCTTCGATAGCTCTTTCGATTTTTTGTATCTCCGCAAGTTTTTCGGGTAACCTGCTTTTCAATTTTGCAGGGTCTGCCAGAGCTTCCAGTTTTTTCCGGAATACATCGGCCTGCGTTTCAAATTTTTCAATGCCGCATTGTTTTAAGAATTCCAATTGGTCAAGGTTCTCTGTGAGCGCTTTTTTCGCCCTTAGATGGAACAGGTATAAGCGAAGGGTATAATTGCCGTCATCAAAACTTTCCAGAATTTGCATTAGCTTGCTGTCGGGTGGCAGAGTTATCAGCGAGTCCAAAGCGTCTTGTGCTGACTCGGCAAACCGGTGGGTTCCGGGGAAAACAGCCAAAAGACGGGGGCGGGCTTGTTCATAATGAGCCTGTGAAAATCCCTCTGCTATACTTCGTAAAATTTGTCTCTGTGCTTCGCCGTTCTGGCGAAGAGCCGCTTGGGTATATTGTTGAAGGCGTTCAGAAAAAGTGTTGATGGTGCTGTTGCCGACACCGGAGTCAACAAGTACCGCTTGAATTTCCATCAGAATGCCGCCGGTATTCTCGCCCCATCCCGCGGCAATAGAGCCTTGAAAGGCCTCAAAAGTGGTGAAAGAAAGAAAGAAAGAAAGAAAGAGTTGTATTCATCTACAGAGTCTTCGGCAACCACATCAAAAAGGTTGCTTCAATTTTTAAAAAAAGTTAGCAACCTTTTTTGGGGGGCGACGATAACTATGGCGGTTGTGACGTGTTTTTGTAATGAATAAATAAGGAGAGTAAAAATGGCTATCGACCCCTCAGCTTTAGTAGCGCCCTTCCCCTCATTTACCAATCCTGCTGGTTTCACAGATCTTCTTGTGGATGGCAGTTTGCCAGAAGTGCAACTTTCTATCCTTGAAGGTCTTTTTGATCATGAAGGCTTGACTGATTTGTCTTCGGCTCTTGCTCTGCTTCGAGACCCGGCAGGTGTTCTGGATCGGAGAGAATTCAAGATAACTGTTTACGAACTTGTCCGTCGAGATGCTACACGCATTCAGGAGTTATTGGTGCGAGCTCAGGTTAGTCCGGGTACTCAACGATTTAATCCAGATGCGCGAGCTGTTGTGGCTACGGCCTTTGGCGTTGGTCGCATGGTAAGCCCGTCGACAGGAAGTGTTGTAGGAGTAACAGAGGCGATGGATAAAGAGGATAAAGATCGAATATCTTTGCGTACGCAACACCCGAAACTTTCCGCCGCTGTGGCTTACAGGGGTGGGCAACGATTTGCCGTGGCCACTTCCCGGGAAGCTCTTGAGATAGAATTGGCTAGAAGAGTGAGAACAGAAACGAGCACACCAGAAATGATTTTGATTACAAATATTCATGGAAAGGCCGTGTGGCAAAAATTTGATTTTGGAAATTATTCCAGCCGGTATTTGGGTGAAGTTGCAAAAATTCGTGAAGAATTAGATCTCCTTTCTGATAAAGGATTTGTCGGTTTTTGGTTTAAACTGTGGCGGAAAAAGACGGTTCAGCGAATTCAGGATTCCCAAAATATTTTGGCGCTGAATGTCTTGGAAGCCGTACTTGAACAATACAACGCAGGAAAAATTTCTTATGGTGTCTTGGTTAAAGTTATTAAAGCGTTGGATATTATAACGAAAAAGGAACCCGCGGTGGATGTCCGAGGAGTTTATGTAGGGGATGAGTTTTACTTTAGAGATAAAAATCTGGATAGTTATCTTTTTTATCATGGAAGTGTCGTTACATGGAAAGAAACTTCGCTTCCAAGAGAGGTCCGTGTTTTAGTCCTAAAACAAGTCCCCTTGACAACGCCTTGAAAATCGTTTTTGGTGCCTCCTCACTATGAGTATTCTTGTCGTTGGATCTGTTGCGTATGATGACTTAGAAACCCCCTTCGGAAAAAAGGATCGGGTTCTGGGCGGTGCCGCTACACACTTTTCGGCTTCCGCCTCTTTTTTTACTCCGGTACAATTAGTCGGCGTTGTGGGGGGCGATTTTGATGAACGGGAAATCACCTTTTTAAGAGCCCGCGGTGTTGATTTCACAGGTCTTCAAATTCAGCCCGAAGGAAAAACATTTCATTGGAAAGGGCGCTATGGTTTTGATTTGAACGAAGCCCAGACTTTGGAAACGCATCTTAATGTTTTCGCCCAGTTTAATCCGTCCTTGCCTGCTCATTTTCAAAAATCTCCTCATGTCTTTTTGGCCAACATTGATCCCGAATTACAGCTCAAGGTTTTGGAACAGGTTCAGACTCCCAAATTTGTGGCAATGGACACCATGAATTTTTGGATCAGCGGCAAACGAAGTGAATTAAAAAAGACTCTCGCAAAGGTGAATATTCTGTTGATCAACGAAGGGGAAGCCCGCCAATTGGCCGGGGAACGCAATTTGGTGAAGGCCGCCAAATTGATTCGCAGTTGGGGCCCAAAAACTCTTGTGATCAAACGCGGTGAATACGGTGCCTTGCTGTTTACCGGGGAATCTGTTTTTTCCGCGCCGGCTTATCCGCTGGAAGATTTGAAAGATCCGACTGGTGCCGGAGACAGTTTTGCGGGTGGTTTCATGGGCTATCTTGCCAGTCAAAATGGTGATCTGAGTGAAACCGCCTTGAAGAGAGCCATGATTTGCGGCTCCGTGATGGCCAGTTTTCAAGTGGAAGATTTTGGATTGGATAGAATGCGTCAATTAACCAAACAAGAAATTAATGATCGCTTTCAGGGGTTCAAAGTGTTGAGCCACTTCGAAACGGTCCTTTTATAAAGGAGCTTATCATGAGTGAAGTTCTGGTTGTGGCCTCCAAGGTCAAAAAGTACATCAAAGAAAAAGCCGACATGAATACTTCGGGAAATTCTTTCGAAGCCTTAACTGCGGTGTTGAAGAAGACAATCGATCAGGCGATCGAACACGCCAAACAAGAAGGCCGTAAGACCGTGATGGATAGAGATATTACGCTCTAATCTTGTCGAAGGCCGTCCAAAAATTGGGAAAGGATTTGGAGACGCATGAAGGGTGCAGGATTTTGGGTGTTTGTTTGTGCGCCAACCCCAGAACCGCGCCAGCCATGATGATGCGGTGGTCTGTTGAATCAATGACGTTCGGGTTTTTTAAAAGTTTTTGCATTGTTTTCAATCGGTTGGATTCTTTAAATTTCAGATTTTCAATGCCTGTGAGTTTGCCTTTTCCCTCCGCGCACGCATTCAATACAGAAACAATCGGAAAAAGATCGGGGGAATCTTTGATATCCCATTCGATCGCCCGCAGTTTTGAGGGAAAAATATTCAGATCATTTCCGTTCCACTCCAGTTCCCCCCCCATCTCCTTTGCAATGGTTTCAATTGCGCGGTCTGCCTGCAAACTTTTCGGATTAAGATTTGTCAGTGTGAGAGGTTTTGACAAAAGACCCGCGGCAATAAAAAATGCGGCGGACGACCAGTCTTTTTCAATCTCCATTTTCGTGGGTTGATATTTTTGCGGTGTTATATAAAAATCTGAGAAATTTTTTTTGGTTCTAATTTTTATTCCAAATTTTTTCTGCACATCAAGGGTCAACTCCACATAAGGTTTTGAAACAAGCGGTGTGGTGAGTTTAATTGTAAGAGGTTTATCGGACAGAGGCGCCACGAGCAAAACGCCCGAGAGAAATTGGGAACTGACATTTCCATTAAGAAAAATTGTTTCATCGGCGCACTGAAGAGCTTCCAATAAGGGTTTGATGGGTCTTTGAAGGAGTGATTCTTTTCCGGTAATTTCACACGGAATTTTTAAAAAAGAGGTTAGCGCCGTGATAAAGCGCCACGTCGTCCCCGATTCGTTGCAGTTTAGAACAGTTCTAGAAATCCCTGATTTGTCATTCCCGCGAAAGCGGGAATCCAGTTCCCGTATCCAATTGCCACCACGCACAACCCAAGTCTGTGCAGATTTTTCAATCTGAATCCCCAGTTTTTCCAGCACATCACACGTTGTCATCGTATCATCACAAACAAGCGGATTCAAAATCACACTTTTACCAGAGGCCAACGCGGCACAAATCAACGCGCGATGAGTAATGCTTTTTGAGGAGGGGAGCTCAATCATTTTGTTGCACTTTGGATCACTTCATATTTTTCCAGTGCGTTTTTTCTTTGAGTTTTACAAACAAGTCTTTTGCATCAGGGGAGTGGTGGAAAATGCGTTTTTCATGGTTGTCATCCTGAACACATTCGCTTCGCTCAGAATGACATCTATGCGCAATTACTTATGACGTTATGTATAATAAACCCTTTGACATGACTATCTCACTTTTGAAGAAATTGAGTAACAACTTCCCCTGACGTTCTGATGAATTCCACTATGCCACAAATTAATCGGCATCACAAAATAGGGTCATATCTTTATCAGTTGTCTCCTGACAAAGATTTTTAATGATATGCAACCAAACGATGCTGTCATTGCTAATCCGTGGTGAGATGGCCAAAAAATGACCAACTTCCTTTTCCAGTTGTTTCGCTTCATTCATTGAAAAGAAGACATCACGATAAAAATCCTCAACTAACATCCACAAAAGAGGATATTGCTTTTGTAAGGGTTTTAAGCAGACATACACTTCGCCAAGAAAGTCATCCCCCAACTTGAGGGCTGTTTCTTTTTCATCTGATTCCTCTTTAGTTTTCCCAATCGCCATGTCTTTCGACATAAAAATTTCATTTCTGAGGAAACTGAGTAATAACTTCACCCGAACTAGGATCAAGAATAACCCGCCCTCTTGTTTCGCCGCGAGTTCCAACCGTTCTGCCTAAATTTGCATCGAAACGAATCCGTCCATCCTGAGGTTGAATGGTAACATTTCCCTGCTTCCAAGCCTTTTCTGCTACTTCATCCACAAAAGCTTGACCACCTTCCTCAGGTAAGAATTTTGATCTTCTTTTTTCTCGGTTTAGATTTACATGATTTGGCTCCACATGTGCCGCGGATCTAACCGTATATTTCGGTTTTAGTCCCTCCAGTCCTCGTTCCAACGCTTGCGTTGCCCCCCTTCCCGCCCCTTCTTTGAGGGTTCCTCGTTTTATTCCTTCCTGTATCAGCTTTTTTACTTTCTCGCCTCCTTTTCTAAACCCATGTCCACTACCAATCACCAAACCCACTGCGGAAAAGGAACGTTCAAAAGGTGTTAATTCACGCCCAGACAAATAATCCTTTCCAAATAAAAATTCATAAAAGTCCACCACATCATTGGCGCCGGGAATAACAGACACTCCAATTTCTTGTAGCAAGCTACGAATCTGCGCCAACAAATTTGCCGTTTCTTCTAATTGGTTGTCTCCCCACGCGGGGGCAATCGCTAATGGTTGAACATCCTGCCTCCCAGGTTCCAAAATGTACTGGCTCGGATTAAAAGCAAGAGCCTCGAATTTCGCTACTAGCAAAGCATTTGGCGGTCAAGACGAAAAGTTGAAAATAGAGAATGGAAAACGGAGGAAGAAAAATGGCCTCCCTCTCGGTCGGCCATTTTTCCTGTGGGCCCTCCAGGATTTGAACCTGGGACCAATCGGTTATGAGCCGACCGCTCTGACCGCTGAGCTAAGGGCCCGCTTGCCGTGTTGCTAAAGGGAGTGCTGAAAAATGTATTTTTTGTCATCCCTGCGAAGGCAGGGATCCAGCGATTCATTACTGGATTCCGGCTCCCTGCCTACTACCTGCAGGGACAAGCTTCGCGGGAATGATATTTTTCAACAGGCTCTAGCACGGCTAACATTTTTATTCTTGTGTAACAATCACAAAAGGGTTGGACAATATCTGATCCGGCATTTCATCCGAGGGTTTATTGCAGAAACTTATTTGGATGCTAAGTTGTTGGGCTCCGCCATCCAACAGTTGCAATATAGGAATGGTAAACTGTTGTGCCTCTTCACGGTTATGCACTACAATACAATCCTCCTTGTTTTCCAAATTGACTTTTTTCCATTCATTCCCATCATTCATAATCCGCACTTCATTTTTAATTCCAAAGGGATATTCGGTGGCGCGGACAATCTGAAAAGTCAAATTTTCTCCCGGATGATAAATATCGTAACGGGTTACGGCATAAATCTGTTTATTGTGTGTTGAAATATCGGTATAAACTTTGGAAGTTGTTTCATCCCAGAAACGCGGAGGCCCGGTATCGAGATGAATTGCATTGCCGTGATAAAAACCAACCCCGCAACAATTTAATTGCCGTGCATATTCCCACATTTTTTTGGCGCTTACTCCCTCCATGACAAAATCAGCCGCCATGCCTTCCAAATGAAGACTCGCTTTTCCCGCCAGCCTTCCCTGTTTGCGCAGATTTTCATTGTATTGCGGGCTTCTATATCCCGACAAAATTTTAACAGTTCCTTTTCCGTAAGAGAGTTGTTCCTGCAAATAATCGATAAGGGCAATTAATCTTGGCGAGAGACCGCGAAGTTTTGACGCGTTACTGATTTTTAGTTTTCCATTGCCATGATAAAAAAAACGCCCTTCCTCTGTCGCAAAAGTTGTGACGCTGAGAAAAAACAACAAAATTTCCACAAACAAAAATTTCATCATTTCCCCATACGTCATTTTTTTGACGAAAAAAAGTTGATTTCTACCCTTTTGGGGACGTGTCAAAAAACAGACGCATTCCATAAACTGATAAGTATCGGTTAAGACAGGTTTTTCAAATTGGCCGAATCGGAAAAGCACGCGGAATAACAGGATTTTTTGGCATATAGATTGCTACATAATCTTCTCGAGGGGGCTAGTGTGCGCAAGGGAGGCATGACATTGCCCAGATTTTTTAGACAGGTTGAAAGAGAAGTTCAAAAGAGGACTCTCTTGGTGCCGTGGATTATTGCTTTTCTCATTTTGGCTGTGACGGCGTGGGGTTTTATTGATGCGAGTATTTTTACGAAAGAGAGAACGCAAAATCTGTTTCGTGAACAAACCAATCAAATAAAAGAAAAAATCACCGCGCGGATCGAATCCTACGAAAAAATTCTGGTCAGCACAAAAGCTTTCTTTGAACAAGGTTACTCCATTAATCACAATAGCTGGCAACGCTATGTGCGCATATTGGCTTTGAAAGAAAATTTTCCGGAGCTTAAAGCTGTGGAGTATATCGAAAGCGGTCGCGCTCATTTTCCGGATTCCATGATGCGACAGGCCGCGGAAGTGAGCCGTGATACGGGACGGCACGCCCTCTCTTCAAAAATTATGGTGCGCCATGAAAAAAATCTGAAAGCCGGTTTTTATCAGCTCATGCCGATATACCAATCCGGTGTTGCCGTACAGGAATTAACGGTTTTTGAAAGAAGGAATTCTCTGCGGGGTTGGGTTTATGGCCTATTTGTTGCTGAAAAATTTTTGCAGGATATTGCGGCTCCTGAAAAATCGAATATGATGCTTGCTGTTTATGACGGACTCGAACCCAATCCGGAGTCCCTATTGTTTTCAACATTTTCCGGAGAAGATGGTTCTTTGTTGAAAGAGGAATCAACAATAAAAGTTGGAGACCATTTTTGGGCACTTTCCTTTCACTCTCTTCCCGCTTTCCATGCGTTGGTTAATCCGAATAGACCCTATTACATTCTTGGAGTGGGTCTTTGTTTGACCCTTCTTCTTTTCTTTACGACTCACACCTTGATTGAAAAAAAGGAGATGGCGCTGAAACATCTCAACTCTATTTTGAAATCTTCCGATGATGCCATTATCACCGAAACGCTCGACGGAACCATTGTCAGCTGGAATGCCGGCGCCGAGAAACTTTACGGATACACGGCGTATGAAACAGTGGGACACAATATTTCCATGCTTGTGCCGGAAAATAAAGAGAGGGAGACGGGGCGCATTCTCAACAAAATCGGTTATGGTATAGTTGTGGACCATTATGAAACGCGTCATGCCCGAAAAGACGGAAGAATCATTGACGTTGCTCTGACCTCCTCACCGATCAAAAATGCTAGCGGCGTGGTTGTTGGTGCGTTAACGGTGGAAAAAAGTTTCACTCCATCCAAGGAGGCGGAATACGCGGTCCCCCATCATTTTTATGAATTGGTCACAAAAATCGCCACCTTTGGCCGTCATTTACAAAGCCATGCTTCCGATATGGATGAAACGAATCGCGATTATCTGGATCGTCTTTGCAATTCTGCCTTCCAACTCGAAAAAACACTCGAGAAGTTGACTGTTTTTTCAAAAATTTCCACACGGACGGAGTCTTTTACGCCGGTGAATCTTGAAAAAATTGTGCAAGAAACCGTTTCGGGTTTGGAAATGCATTTGTCGCGATCCAAAAGCCGTGTTGTCATTGGTCCCCTTCCCGTTTTAAAAGCAGACGCCGTTCGGATGCGTCAGTTATTTCAGACTCTGATTCTAAACGCACTTCACTTTGCCAAAAAGGGACAAAATTTTAATATCAACATTCAAAGCACACTGCTTCAGAATGGATCGGTCCAAATTCGCGTGGAGGATGATGGAATGGGTGTTGATGAGAAATATATCGAAAAACTTTTTCACCCTTTTGAACCTATACATTACAAGGGTGGATATGAAGATGTGGCGTGGAATTTTGCGATGTGCCGGAAAATTGTCACGCATCATGGAGGACAGATTGTATTAAAAAGCGCGCCGAATCGCGGTTCTTCAGTGATTATAACGTTGCCAATCGGATAATGATTTCATAAAGAGGTGTGGATGAAAGAGGGTTTTACCAAAGTTTTGTTGATTGAAGATGATCCCGATGATGCCTTTTCAATTCAGGAAAGTTTCAATGAAGTTCGTGCCGGTTCCATTCATTTTCAGGTCCAGTGTGCCAAAAAACTAAAAGAAGGTTTGAAAATTCTAAAAAGTGAACCCATTGATGTTGTTATTCTCGATCTGCTTCTGCCTGAGGTCGAGGGCTTTGATGCCGTTTTGCGTGTCCGTGATGTTTCGCCATCAGTTCCCGTGGTGGTATTAACCTGTGTGGATGATGAATATGTTGCACTTGAGTCCTTAAGTCACGGTGCTCAGGATTATCTGGTGAAAGGTTCTATTGATGCGGGGCTTTTGGTCCGTTCCATTCGCTACGCCATTGAACGGGGCCATCTTTTGTCTCGCCTCGAGCAGTCTTCAGAAGATCGTTTTTTCAAAATCATCGACAAAAATGCCGATGCGATGGCGGTGATTGACAAAGACGGGATTGTCCGTTTTGTGAATCCGGCCTACCAATTTCTTTTTGAACAACATCCGGAAGATATTGTTGGAAAACCGTTTCCCATGACCTTGACGACAAACCCTCTTGCCAAGCTGGAAATTATTCTAAAAAATGGTGACACAAAAAATGTGCAAATGCGTGTTTCACAGATTGAATGGGAAAAGAAACCGGCTCAACTTGCCTCCATTCGCGACGTTACCGCGCTTCAAAAACTGGAAAATCTCAAAAGAGAAATGAGTGAGCGCGAAGAGATGGATCGGATCAAAGACGAGTTTGTCAGTACCGTTTCCCATGAATTAAGAACTCCTTTGACCACGATCAAAAGCGCCATTGAAAATCTGAAGGACGGGATAAGCGGAGACCTTAATGAAAAACAGAGTCGCGTGGTGGAAATTGCCGATCGCAATGCCGACCGGCTCGTGAGAATTATTAATGATCTTCTGGAAATTTCACGGTTGGAATCAGGGGTGGCGAAAATCCATAAAAGACGCGTGGATGCCGTCCCTCTGTTGCAAGAAGTTTTGCAAAATTTTCAGATGAGAACCAAAAAACACCATTTTATTTTGGAGGGAAATTTTGCGAAAAATCTTCCTCCCATTTACGCGGATGCCGACATGATTGTTCAGGTGATGAATAATCTGCTCGATAACGCCCTGCGTTTCGCGAAAACAAAAATTTCCGTTGAGGCAAAAGCCACCGGTCAGGACGTTGAAGTAATCATTTCCGATGACGGTATCGGCATTCCCGAAGATAGGGCAAAAGAACTTTTCGGCAAATTCGTGCAATTTAACCGCCCCATGGGAGGCGAGGGTTACAAGGGAACCGGTTTGGGATTAGCCATTTGTAAAGAGATTGTTGACCGCCATGGAGGGCGAATTTGGGCGTCAAGCCAAACGGGAAAAGGAACTCAATTCCATTTTACGATGCGCCAATTTCAGGAAGAAACGGACACATTATAGGTACCTTTGCTTTTAATAATGTCATCCCCGCGAAAGCGGGGATCCAGTCGCTATTAAAACGGGCTGGATTCCCGCCTTCGCGGGAATGACCGTTCAAAAATTCAATATGAAAAACAAACTTGATAAAACAATTTTGATTGTTGAAGATGAATTTTTTCTGGCGGAGACAATCAGGGCCCGTCTTGAGTTTTTGGGTTATGATGTCGCTTATGCTGAAAATGGTCTTGAAGCCCTGCAACTCTTGGAAATTACGCACATTGATCTGATCCTTATGGATGTGATGATGCCCGTGATGGATGGCTATGCCGCCACAGAAAGAATCAAGGCTGACGAAAAACTCAAAAAAATTCCCGTTATTTTTTTAACGGCACGGGCCGGTGAAGAAGACAAAAAAAGAGCCTTTGAAACAGGGGCCGATGATTATCTTGCCAAACCCTTTCGCAGTGAAGACCTGATCGCGATGATTGAAAAGTGGATTTCCAAGAACAACATTTGACATCTATATATAAAGGTCTTAAAGACTCCCCACCATGGCGATCGATTTCAAAGACTGTCTGCCTCAGCTCCGGGAACTTCAAGAAATAGATAAACGAATTCGGCTGGTTGAGTTGGAATTGCAGACCATTCCGGAGCAGTTAGCTTTGAGCGGCGCTGAATATTTTGCTTTGACCACAGCACTTCAAGAAAAAGACAATCTTTCCAATAACTTGACTGAAGAACGCCTCGGTCTGGAAACTCAGACCAAAGACGTGGTGCTTCAGATTCAAGACCGTGAAAAACGCCTTTACGCCATTAAAACCCAAAAAGAATACCAAGCCACCCTCAAAGAGATCGCCCAGATGAAAAAAGAAAATAAAGACCGCGAGGAACGGGTTTTGTCGATTATGGAGCAGTCTGAAAAGATTTCTCAAGAAATCACGCAACTAAAATCGGAGATTGCCGATAAAGAAGGTGGGTTTAGACAAATCGAAACCGAGTTGAAAAACAGACAGCAAGTGATGATGGCGGAAAAAGAAGAAAAGGAAAAAAGACGACCGGTTCTGTTAAAAGAGTTGCCGGCGGAAATCGTAAAGAAGTATGATACGGTAAGAAAGCGTTTTGGGGATGCGGTGGCGGCGGTAAAAAAAGGAGTTTGTTACGGTTGCAATATGAATATCCCGCCGCAATTTTATAACGAGATGCTCAAGATGAAAGATCTCAGAAGTTGTCCCAATTGCCACCGCCTGATTTACGTTGAAATGGAAGTTGAGAAAACATCTTAAGGGAAAGAAGGAAATTTATGGAAATCAAATCAATGCCGAAAGAAACACTGGCCGAGCTACTTTTCTTTTTGGCCGAGAATGAAGAATTCCCGGCAGTGGAAAAATCGCTCGCGGAAGGCGTGGCGGTAGAAGAAGTTCGCGCGGGATTGAGAGAATTGGGTGAAGTGCTCCGTCGCGAAGCAGATCAGGAATCCGCAGGTCAATATAATGCCCAGAAAGACCGGAGTCTCACCAAAGAAACCAAAACTATTATTTCTTACCTTTCGCCAGGCGAAGAAAAAACTTTGCTGACCGCGTTTGGTCTGATTGACAAAAACAAAACACTTCTCGGATAATTCAACACCGTGGCAATCTGGACCATTTACACCGATGGAGCGGCAAGAGGTAACCCGGGTCCGGCCGGTGCGGGATGGGTTATTATCAATGCTCACGGGAAAATCGCTCTTGAAAATAAAAAATATCTGGGTGAGTTGACCAACAATCAGGCGGAATATGGTGCTCTCATTTTGGCATTGGAAGATGCTCATGGGCTCGGCGCCAAAGAACTTCTTTTGCAGGCCGATTCGGAATTGATGGTTCGCCAACTCAAGGGAGAATATAAAGTCAAAAATGAGGGACTAAAACCCCTCTTTAGAAAAGTTATCTTGACCCTTTCCAAATTTAAGAAGTACACTTTAGAGCATATTCCACGCGAAAAAAACAGTGAGGCTGATCGACTGGCAAACGAGGCGATTGATGCTCATTTTAGGTAGGTGTCCCCTCAGCGAGCTTTGCTCGCGTGAGGGGGCGACGCAAGCCCCTATAAAAGGTTCTTTGAAATTTCAAAAATGCGGGATCGGATGATCGCTGTTCGCCACAGAAAAGTTGGCGGAGAGAGGAAAGTCCGGGCTCCAAAGGACACCATGGTGGGTAACGCCCATCGCGTTACATATAGTACCAGGTACCATATGTAACTCAGGAATAGTGTCACAGAGACGAGTCTTCGTTTGCTTTCGGGCAGACGAAGGGTGAAACGCGGCAAACTCCACGGGGAGCAAGGTCAAATAGGTTCTGCTTATGAGCTGGTCCGGCCAATTCTTTCATGTCGCTTAAGCTGTGAAAGATGGCAGAACGGGTAGACTGCTTGAGCCATCTGGTAACAGATGGCCTAGAGGAATGATCATCATCCACCGCGGTAACGTGACGGATACAGAACCCGGCTTACAGATCCCGCATTTTTGAAATTTTAAATGTTTCCTTTTTCGCACAGCCTGTTCCATTTTCAACCACTCCAGTAAAAAGCAAAAAATTTTCTTTAATCTTTCCGCGCATTTCAACTTTTATCTTCTTGGCACGATTCCTGCTTTTGCCAAGGGATATGTCTTTTACGAAATATATTCTTTTGATCGCCTGTTTCTTTTTTCTCCGACAGACGGTGCTCCTCTTTGCGGCAACTTCGATTGTCATACAACCTGTTCATAACGGTTCTTTTGATGAAGCAAGCGACAAAACAGCGCAAGTTTTAAGAGAAAAACTGGGCGAGAAAAAATTTCTTACACTGATCAATCCCGAAAAAGTTGCCGCGGTTCTGGCCTATTACAAAAATTCCCAAAAATCCGGTTCGCCACAAATCAGTCAGGTTCAGGAATTATTGGAACGAGCAAAGGAACATTATTTTCAATTTGCCTACGCGGATGCCGACGCCGAACTCACAAAAGCCGTTGAAATTTTTAATGCGGATCCAAAACTGATTTTGAAAGAGGGCCAAACTTTTTTCGACAGTTATATTACACTGGCGCTGGTCGATGCCGCGCAAAAGAAAAAAACGGAAGCCATCGGTCATTTTAAAAACGCACTCCATTTAAATCCTATCTATCAGTTGGATGCAAAAGCCTTCGCTCCATCAATTCAAAAATTATTTCAGCAGGCCAAAGAAGAAGTTGGAAAAGAAGGCGCGGGTGATGTGGAAATTGGAAGCGATCCCAAAGTCGCGGATATTTACATAAACGGAATTCATCAGGGTGTTGCTCCCTTGAAATTATCTGCACTGCCGGAGGGAACCTATAATTTAAGCTTTCAGGCCAATAATTATCAGAGTGTGGATCAAACATTTTCACTGAAAGCGGGACAAAAATTAAAATTGCACCAGAGGTTGTATTGGGGTGATGCGAAAAACTCAGTCAAAAAAGAAAAGAAGGAAGAGAAAGTACGCCGACAAATTGAGGAAGGACTTCGAATTGCGGAACTTTTAAAAACAGACAAGGTTTTGATGGTCGATGTGGAGGAAGACCTTGTTGCCGCGCGTCTGGTGGATCGACGATTCAAGGCGAGTCATACCCCGATTTTTATTTCTCTAAAAAACGATACGGAAAATTTGGAAACCCAACTCAATAAACTTGTGGAGTTGGTGACGGCACAGACAGAACTTAATCTTCTTAAAAATCCGCAGGCTTATCTTGATCCTTCGGGCGTTGGCGATCCGATTTTATTGGGAGGGCGGCGGCACAAAAAAATTTCAAAAGGAATTTTGTTTGGAGGCTTGGGGGCCATTGCTGTGGGGGGGATTTTGGCCGGGTTTTTTCTATCAGGCGGTTCTTCAGCCCCAACGACCGGTTCTTTGGCGCTGAGTTTTAAATGAAAGGAGTGGTGAAAAAATGTCATTCCGGCGAAGGCCGGAATCCAGCAATGAATTACTGGATCCCTGCTTTCGCAGGGATGACAACATGAAAACTAAAATGAAAAATCTTATTTTTATAATTTTGATTTTCTGCACGGGTTGCGGTTCGGAAAACAGCGGCCCCGCTTCTGTTTCCTTCTCCGAAACGAAAGGCGGCGGAAATATTCAGCTTACCGTTTTTGATTCCAAAAATCCGAATCTTTCAAAATCGGTTCAGATTTCAAAATATAAAGTGGTGTTGGATGGAGAAGGTTTGACGCCGCTGGAGCAGACTTTTTCACAGGATGCGGGCGGCGCGGTGATTGCTGGAATTCCGGTGGGTCAAAACAGACGCATTCAGGTGTCGGCACTCAATGAACAGGGAAAAATTTTGCGGGAGGGTATGGCGGATCATATTGCCGTTGAAGGAGGAAAAATAACCGATGTGCCGGTTACTCTTCACGCAATCCCCACTGTCTTGAATGTGTCCGACAACGACCACGTCAGCAATCAGCGGCTTTATTTCCAAATTTTCAGCGATCCGAAACACGCGGTCACGGTTACAGAAGACAATCCCCTTCCGGATATTCTGACTTCTCTGAACCAACTTCCGACCGATGAACAAGGAGTCGCAAAACTTTACCCGGGAGCTCTTGAGCCCGGAGAGCATCATTTTATCATTCAGGATGTGACGACGGGAAAATCATCATCACTGACACTCAATCTTTGGGACGGAAGCAAAATCAAGGGGGCCCCCCTTTTTACAGCCAGCACAAAAACAATTCGGATTGGAGAAAATTTTATATGGAAAAAAAGATAAAGCCGATCTTTATCGGCATATTTTTTCTTGTGACGGCAGGTTGCGGGTCGGGAAGCGGAAAACCACCGGAGATATCAACTCCCGCTGTTTCTCCACCTGTTCCGCAAACTGTAACCAAATCGGTGTTAGTGTCTGCAACATTGCCGGAAAATCTTAAAACTTTGGTTTCACAACTGGTTTGGAGCGCCACTTTAAAAGGTCAGGATTCACAGGGAAAAGCGCTGGGGGCTTTGGGGCCGATTGTGGGCGAGGCTGTTGGGAGCGGTTTTCAGTTTGTTTTTCCAAACGTTCCACCTGAGATGCAGGATAAAGGAACTCTTTTTATCGAGTTGAGCAAATCCGATTCACCGTTAAATACTGACTGCCGGCTTGTTTCCATGGTAAGCCAGTCGGTCCTTTTTAAGGACAACCGGGCCGAGGCAGTTCTTTCCGCCGATTCTTTTGATACAAGCGCGGACTGCGACGGTGACGGTGTTTCCAATTTAATCGAGTTTCTTGTCGGGCTCCGCGTGGATTCAAGAGACACCGATGGAGACGGCGTTGGGGATGGGGAGGATATTTTTCCCGTGGATCCCACGGAGACGTCTGACGAGGATATGGATTTCATCGGAGACAACGCGGATAATTGTCCTGCCACCGCCAATACGGATCAAACCGATATCGATCAGGATAAAATCGGTGATGCCTGTGATCCTTTAAATAATCTGGACAACGATGCCGACGGAATTGTCGATCTGGTTGACAATTGCCCTGTTGTTGCCAACGC
The DNA here is from genome assembly GCA_016213065.1 of Deltaproteobacteria bacterium. Taxonomy (NCBI): domain Bacteria; kingdom Pseudomonadati; phylum Myxococcota; class Myxococcia; species Deltaproteobacteria bacterium. The sequence continues at coordinate 24,341 of JACRBV010000062.1, read as the reverse complement.
GGATCAGGCTGATTTTGATCGGGACGGGGTTGGAGACGCCTGCGACAATGATATCGACGGAGATGAATTGACAAATGAAGAGGAGAACACAAAAGGAAAAGATGGGGTGATTACGGATCCAAAAAATCCAGACACCGATGGGGATGGAATTTTGGATGGAGTGGATAATTGTTCCAAGGTGGCAAACTACGATCAGAAAGATGGCGATGGCGATAGTTTTGGGGATGCTTGCGATTGTGCTCCTAACGACAAAACAATTCATCCCACGGCTACGGATGATCCTGATTCCTCGGCTACGGACAGCAATTGCGACGGCATCGACGGGGACCGCGAGAAAGCTGTTTTTGTTACAAGCAACGGCGAGTTGGTTCAAGCTTTGGCGGAGGCAAAAGAGAAAGGGAAAGATATTTATGTCGGCGCAGGCACTTATCGCACGGATGACCTTTTATTTCCGAAGGGATTGCGTCTGTATGGCGGTTATCAGACTGCATCTACGCCGGGAGGTTCTTTCGGCAAGCGGGATGTGAATTCCGCCGATCCTCTTTTTGCCACTCGTTTGGTGAGTGATAAAAACGACGTTACAATTTATCTGCAAAATATTTCAGAGGAATTGCTTCTGGATGGTTTTCATATTTCCAACAATCAAAATGAAACCGATCCTGTGGTTGGTTCCAGAACGGTTGTTGTTGATAATTCCCGCGCGCGTTTCACGAACAATGTTATTCAGGGGAGCAATTTGGGAACACGCACCAATGCGGTGACAGTGCTTGGTGCTTCCCATGCCGTTTTGCAAAATAACTGGATCGATGCGGGGAGTGGCAATGACGCTTCCACAGCGGTTATGATTGATACGGCCGACGATGTGACGCTGGAAAAAAATGTGATTTTGGGTGGTGACGGGCGTTTCGCAATGGGCGTGGATATTACAGGGGCCTCTCCAAAAATTCTAAACAACACCATTGATGCCACCTCCCATTTTTCTTCGTTGAATTTGGCCACGGCGCAATCGCTTCGTTTTGAAAATGCCCTTGGGCTTGAGGCAACGAACAATATTTTCATCACGGGAAAAGCGGCGAACCAGTATGGCGTGATTTGTGTCGGTCTGGAACCGGTCGCGCCCGAAAAAATCACGGGAAATCTTTTTGCTTCTTTCGACACAAATGCCGGTGTGCGTGCGATCGGTTGTCGCGGCGATTTTGATTTCGAAGCAGGGGACGGTCTTGTGTTGGGAGTCAATACGGCCGCGGGGAATTTGGATTATGACAAAAGTCCCTTAAGCCAACTTCTGGATATCACAAGCTATCATATTGTGGATACGCGTTATCAAAACAAAGGGGCGTTGCGATGAATCTTTTATGCCTCCTTTTTCTTTTGAACGCGGCATTAATTCCCAGAGTTCATTTCGATTCGAACAGTTTTTCCATCCCCAGTGAGGAAAAAATAATTCTGAATCAAAATGTGGTGTGGCTCAAAGAAAATCCGAAAGAGGTGATTATTTTGGAAGGACATTGCGATGAATGGGGAGATGCTTTTTACAATATGGAATTGGGAGACCGGCGTGCGCGGGAAGTGAAGGCCTATCTGATGGAGGAGGGAGTTGATCCGGAAAGAATTATTATGATTGTGAGTTACGGATCAAAACGGCCTTTGGATTTGCGGCATGAAAATGAAGCTTGGAAATTAAATCGGCGCGTTGAATTTGTAATGCGCTAAATGGAGGTAAATATGGCGACCACAAAAATATTAAAAAACAGACGGGGCCTGTCGGCTACATGGCTGTACGCCCTCCGAAAAGCATGTCGGGCTAACAGCCATTCCGCCGCCACCCGTCCATTTTTTAATATTTTTGTTATGCTTTTATTGTTTGGAACCCCTTTATTCGCACAAACGGTGACGGTTCCTCATTTGATTAATTTTCAGTCGGTTGTGAATGGGACGGGTGGAGTGCCTTTGGTGGATGGGATTCATTCTGTTCGGTTTCGGTTGTTGAATGCGGTACAGGAATCTCTTTATGAAGAGACGCAATCGGTTGAATCGATTGCGGGAGTTGTTTCGGCGATGATTGGTTCCGCTGTTGAAATTCCTTTCGCCGTTTTGGCGCCCGGGCAGGCGCGGTTTTTGGGGGTTACTGCTGAAGGTGCCGGTCCGGAAACCGTTATGGAGATTGTCTCAAGTCCTTATGCCCTTTATGCGGAGCAGGCATTGCAGGTGGCGCCTAAAAGTGTTGGTACAGAATCCATTGTTCCAAAATCCATTACCGCGGATCTTTTGGCCGACGATGTGTTACAAAATCTGTTGCCCGCCAATCTTGTCCAACAATCGCAGTTGGATGTGTTGAAGGGAGATTACCGGAGCGCTTTTGGCGCGGGAAAAATTGGGGTTGATACGACCTTTGTTTATTCGAAGGGACCCACTGTCCAAAATGTCTTGAAAGATTTCGATACCGCCATTTATCAGCGACAGATGAATCTTGAAAAACAGTCGTCTGATTTAACCAGCAGGATCAATACAAGTACCAAGGCATTGCAGGATAAAGACGATAGTTTGCAACGTCAGACGGACACAATTAATGCGACAATTGGTCAATTAAAAGATGCCGACGCTTGGTTTCGAACCCAGATCGATACAAAGCTCGCCACGGCCGGCGGAACGATGAGTGGAATTTTGAATATGGGTAGAAATCGCGTGGAAAATGTTGGGATCCCTGTTAATTCAGGAGATGTGGCAACAAAGGCCTATGTTGACGGGGTTGTTTCCGCGAGTGAAGCGCCTCCGCCGGGCGGCTTTCCACCGGCAGTTTCCGCGTCCGGAATTGTTCGTGCCAACGGTGATTTGAGTACTGGGTCGTGTTCCAGTCCCAGCATTAGTGGTTACAAGATCAACGGAATTAGCCGCACCGGAGATGTGGGGGACCGACAACTCAACTATGTTTATCATATTACATTTAGTCAAACTATAGAACCTCCATATATTGTGATCGGAAATGCTATTCTCGCTCCAGCTTGGCCACTGCAGGAGCCGGATACTTCCTTTGTGCTTCATAATAAAAATTTAACAAATAGTGGTTTTGATGCCCAAGTCGTCAACGGGGCAGACGGTGGCGGTAAAGCGGAGTGCTATACGGATTTTAATTTTGTGGTTTATAAATGACAGATTGAAGTGCTTTCGAATTCTTATTTCTTCAACGTAAAATTTCCCGACTGATATTCTTTCATCAACTTGTCGACGGCGATTTCGATGATCTGCGAACGAGACATGGTTTCAGAACCCTCGGGGTTGAGTTCGCGGTAAAGATAATTGATGTTTCGCATTGTTTCGCGTGGAATATCGGGAAGTGGAGGAAGCGCGTGCCAGAGCAAAATGTACTGGCCATCCCGCCAGATTTTCACGAGCACATCTTTCTTGTTCGTATTGGGGAGTTTGTCCCATGCTTCGCTTATCAATTTGGCTTGTTGTGTCGGAGTTAACTTCGCGGAAACCCGGAACACAATGCTTTCGCAGTCAAGCCGGTAGGCCGTTTCAGCAATCGAATAAAAAGTATCATTGGAAGTGGCGACCACCAATCGCACACTTTTGCCGTGTTTTTCTGCAAGCTTGACCGCGCGGGTGAAAAGGTCCTGCTCCTGATCGGTGAAGATGGCCTCATCGCCCGACCCCACCATGGTAGGTCCTTTCAAAAGGCGTGTTGTCATGACAATGATATCTTGTCCCCGCGTGTCCGTGTGTTCCAAAACATAATTCAGATGGGAAAGGTCCTTTGATTCGATGACGGGGACAAGAATGCTGTGCGGTTTGCATCCTACGGTAGCGCGAGTGATTTGCGGATTTGCAACAAGACGGAAGGGGTCAAGGCCAACCGGTTCCTCGGAACGTTTTCTTTTGCGCCATTGCTCCGAACCGACAAAAATAAAAAAGAGAATGACTGTAAAAATAGTTCCTGTGACGGTGGAGAGCTGTTTGGTAAACAAGTTGGCAACACCGATAGCAAAAAGAGAAAAAAGAATAACGAGCAGACCTATGGGAATTTCGATTTTTCCGATGTGTAAATTAAACGGAACTTTCCATTCGCGGGGGGTTTTATTTTTGTAGCGTAAAACGGTGACGGAAAGAGTCTGAAAAAAGAAACTCCACATTACACCAAAGGCGTAAGCTTCGCCCAAAAGATAGGTGTTGCCGCCACTGAAGATAATTGTGAAAAGTTGCAACACGGCAATGCTGTTGAGAATCCGGTAGCTTGTTCCATAGCGATGATGTGGTTTTCGGAACCAATCGGGCAAAACCCCATCTTCAGAAACCCTATTCAAAAGCGCGTTGGAACCGATGAGCGCGGTATTCGCGGCTCCAGAAAGAATGAGAGCGCCCACCACCACCACCACACCTTCGAAGACAAGTTTCAAAAGAGGAGGGCCCATTAAATATTGGACAAGACCTGTAATAAGATTTTCAAAATATTGGGGCCTGACGGTATCGGGAATAATGGTGACAGCAAAAAAGGATACAGAAGTGGTAAAAATCAGACAAAACACAAAAATGACAATGCCCGCTCTTTTTAGATTTTTAAGTTTTGGGTGGGCAATTTCACGGCTCACCTGTGCAAAAGTTTCCTGTCCGCTCATGGCTAAAAAAGAATGACCGAGTCCTATTGCCACGGCAACGGCGGTCCAGTCGAACGGGATTCTGGAATTTTTAAGCCACCCGAGTGAATGTTCCTGCAAATTGATATAAAACGGGGGAAGAGTCCATTGGGTTTGCAAAAGACTGTAGCTACACCAAATAAGCAGGATAATTACCATTACCGCAGTAATCTGCATGATGCGAAGGGCTTTGAGACTGCTCTCCTCAATCCCGCGAACGTTCTCCCACCAAAAGTAGCACGTTATGCTGCACGCAAAAAAAATGGAACCTATGTCGACGGGGAAAGGTGGCTTACCAAAATGGACAAGCACATTATTGATAAGACTCATGACATAATGTCCGGCCGAAACGCCGCTGATGGGACCCGTCAACACATAATCAAACATGAGGGCAGAGACGGCAATTTTGGCGAGATTATTTCCAAGTGCTGATTTGACCGAAGTATAAACTCCTCCGCGGATAAACATCAGGGTCGATTCGAGATAGACCATCCGAACGGCGTAAGAAAAAAGCATAACCCCCAAAATAAACCACGGGGCCGCTTTGCCAATGGCTTGTTCCGCGATACCGCCGACGTAATAGGCAGATGAGGCCATGTCGTTCAAGACAATGGCGGCCGCGCGCCAAAAAGAAATGAAAGTCAGCAGGACCGTTGTAGCAACGGCGATCTGTCCTTTTTTTGTTTGTAAAAAAGATTCTTGTGTCGGCATGAAGTAGTACTTCGACTAATGAGATTGGCTAACACTTTTCCCTTTTGTTGGCAAAATAAATATGGGACTACGGGACCATGAAATTGAAAGTTGTGACCGTTGGAAAATTGAGTTTAAAACCGGTTCAGGCGTTGGTTGAAGAATATCAAAAAAGAATCTCCCACTATTTATCCGTTGAACTTTTGGTGTGCAAATCGGTTGAAGATCTTTTGTCAAAATGGGATAGCAAAGAAGAGGTCGTGATTTTGGAGGAGCGGGGAAAATCTTTTACATCGATCCAATTTTCAAAATGGCTCGAAGAAAAACAAAACCGGTCTGTTAAAACGATGACATTTCTGGTTGGTCCCGCGGAAGGTTGGCCGGAAGCGGTAAAATCCAAAGCCAATTTTGCATTAAGTCTCTCCTCTTTCACACTGCAACACGAATTGGCATTGGTCCTTTTAATGGAACAACTTTACCGCGCCTGCACCATCCTTAAAGGAGAGCCTTACCACAAATAGACAGACATTTTTCTGCTGTCTCCAACGCCTGTCTTGCATCCTCATCTGTAAATTCCAAAAAAGTATCGTCGGGATATCGGGCAGGAATATAAAATTTATCCAACTTCCGGACTTCTTTTTGAATCGAGGCTAAATCGGAATAAAATGGCAATGCTTTTCCGAGCAAGATTCCCAAATGGTGTGTTTTGGGAGGCGGGATATTTTCCAGCACAAGAAGACCTTTCAAACTTTTTTCTGCCGCTTGGTGACACAAAAAACAGGTGATGTGATGTTGTCCCGTTTCCTTTTCTCCGGCTTTTGCATATTTAAAATCACTTCGCGCTCTTTGCATCCATTCCCCTGCCAATTTTTCATGATTTTGTTTCATAAAGAATTTTTCCCTCTTTAAGAATTTGTTGGATAAAAGGATCCTCCATTGCCAGACGTTTCTCAAGTTCTTTGGGTGTGTAAATGTGAAGTTCCACGGGATTGGCGACATCCAAAAAATCCAAAACTTCATCAACACGATCGAGTTTTCTTTTTTGTGTTTTCTTAATAATCAAAAGGTCAATATCGCTTCCTTCTTTGAGTTCCCCGCTTGCCGCAGATCCAAAGAGAATAATTTTTTGGGGCTGATAGTTGGTTTTGATTTGTTCCACAGCTTTCTCAATCCAATTTCGATATTCTTTTGGTTCCGTCAGCTGATGATAGAGACCAATGTCAATCAATGCGGCGACTGGTTTCCCATGTCGTTCAATGAAGATCGGTTTTTTGGAATAACGGATATAATCCAGATGCTCTCCCAAATGGGTCCTTGCCTCAAAAGCTGTTATATTACGATTAGATTCAGTCATATTAATCATTTTAATCAAATTGATTAAAATGGCAAGTTTTATTACATGGTTGCCTGCAAGCAGAGTTTGTTTGAAAAGACTTCTTCCAAATGATGAACAAAAACGAAATTGCACAGGTGTTGGTGGAGATTGCGGAGATTCTTGAAATCAAGGGGGAGAATCCGTTCAAGGTGCGGGCTTATTATAATGCCGCGCGCACGTTGGAGGGGTTGACTGAAGATTTGGATGCGCTCATCCAGTCAAAACAACTTATCGAATTGCCAGGAATTGGAAAAAATCTGGCGGATCATATTATTGAACTTCATCAAACCGGAAAACTAAAAGAATACGAAAAAATCATCAAATCGGTTCCCGAAGGAATTTTTGACCTGCTCAAAATTCTGGGAGTTGGGCCTAAAAAAGTCCGGATTTTGTGGGAGAAGCTGGGTATTACATCCATGCTTCATTTGGAGCAGGCCTGTCATCAGGGGCGGGTTGCCCACCTCGCAGGTTTCGGTGAAAAAACCCAATCGAAAATTTTGGAGGGAATTGCCCAAATCGAAAAACATTCAGGGCAATTTTTGTACGCAGTTGCGGATGACTTGGCACAAGCCATTTTAAAAAAACTTGAGAAACAACCCAAGGTGGAGCGGGCCTCCATTGCCGGGAGTTTGAGACGTTGTAAAGAGGTAGTTAAAGATATCGATATTGTAGTGGCGACCGAGGATCCGAAAAAAGTCATGGATCTTTTCGTCAAACTTCCTGAAGTGGAAAAAGTCATTGCACACGGAGAAACAAAGTCGACGATCCTTTTGAAATTGGGCATTCAAGCCGATCTTCGCTGTGTGAGCGATAAAGAATTCCCCTACGCCCTGCATCATTTCACGGGTTCCAAAGAACACAATGTGGCTCTGCGCTCGTTGGCTCAGGATAAAAAAATGAAGATGAATGAATATGGTCTTTTCGATCTGAAAGGAAAAACGGAAAAATTGATCCCGTGCAAAGATGAAAACGAAATTTTTGAAAAACTCGACATGGAATATATTCCGCCGGAAATCCGTGAAAATATGGGAGAGATTGAAGCGGCGCAAAAACACAAACTTCCAAAGTTGATTGAATCAAAAGACGTTCGCGGACTTCTTCATTGTCACTCGATGTGGAGTGACGGCACAGCCTCCATTGAAAAAATGGCGGAGGGTGTGAAAGCGCTGGGTTTTGAATATCTTGGCGTGGCCGACCACAGCGCTGTTGCAAAATATGCCAATGGTTTGACGCCGGAACGGGTCAAAGAACAATTCAGGGAAATCGACGCGCTCAATAAAAAATTAAAAGGCCTGTATATTTTCAAGGGAATCGAAGCCGATATTTTGTCTGACGGCGAAGTGGATATGGGAGAAAAAGTTTTGAGTTCTTTCGATTATGTTGTCGTTTCGGTGCACACCAAATTTAATCTCACCTCCGCTGAAATGACCAAACGGGTGATCAAAGCGATCAAAAATAAATATGTGCATATTCTTGGACACATGACGGGACGACTGCTTCTGCGGCGTGAGGGTTTTGCTCTCGATGTAAAAGCCGTGATTGATGCCTGCGTCGATTATGGAGTGGCCATTGAAATCAATGCAAACCCGCTTCGTTTGGATATTGACTGGCGACATATTCTATATGCGAAAGAAAAAAAAGTGATGTTCATTATCAACCCGGACGCCCACAGTGTGAGTGGACTTAAGGATTATGAATATGGAGTGGGCATTGCAAGAAAAGGTTGGCTTGAAAGCAAGGATGTTCTAAACACACGCTCAGTTTCAGAAATCATGAAATGGTTAAAGAGAAAATGAAAAAGAAAATTATTATTCTGGAACATGTTGAAAAAGAAAGACCCGGCTATCTTCTTGATGTGATGAGAAAGGGACCGCTTCCCGTCGAATGTATTTTGCTTAGCGAGCCGCACACCCCGCTTCCGGAACCGAAAGATTTGGCGGGTCTCGTGATTATGGGGGGATATATGGATGTTGATGAAGTAGACCAATATCCTTTTTTGCTTCCGGAAATGAAATACATCGAAAAAATATTGCAGGAGAAAATTCCAACGCTGGGAATTTGTCTCGGCTCGCAATTGATGGCCCATGTGCTGGGCGGGATGGTTTATGAAAATGCAAAAAGAGAAATCGGTTATTATCCTCTGGAATTGACACTGGATGGACAAAAAGACGATTTGCTGATGCATATGAACGTGAAGGAAATGGTTTTTCAGTGGCACCGTGACACCTTTGAAATTCCGAAAGGCTGTCCGCATCTGGCAAAAACGCCGCTATGCCCGGCCCAAGCTTTTCGCTATCAGGATTTTGCGTGGGCTTTTCAATTTCATTTGGAGGTGACGGGAAAAATGGCGAGAGACTGGCTCCATGAACCCAAACAAATTCCCGTGTGGAAAAAACTCAAGGGGGAAATTGATCCGGTGGAGATTGAAAAGAAAATCCCTCAATTTGATCCGCGTTGTAAAGAGTTGGCCGGAAAAGTTTTCGGAGTTTTTGCAAAAAAATGTCAGCAGAACGTGTAAAAAAAATTCTAAAGATTTTGCGTAAGACCTATCCCGATGTGGAGTGTGCTCTGCATCATGAAAATCCTTTACAACTTTTGGTCGCAACCATTCTTTCAGCGCAATGTACCGACAAGCGCGTGAACATCGTGACGCCTACACTCTTCAAAAAATATCCAAACGCAAAATCTTTTGCCTCTGCTTCTCTTTCAGAATTGGAGAAGGATATTAAATCAACCGGTTTTTATAAAAATAAAGCGAAGGCGATTAAAAATTGTTGTCATCTGATTGTAACAAAACATGGCGGCAAAGTGCCTCAAAGTCTTGAAGAGTTGGTGAAACTTCCCGGCATCGGCCGTAAAACAGCGAATGTGGTTCTTGGAGTGGCGTGGGGCATTCCCGGGATTGTTGTGGATACGCATGTGAAACGCTTGACCTATCGCATGGAACTTACCCAACAATCCGACCCCGAAAAAATCGAAAAAGAGATGATGAAAATGGTTCCAAAAAAAGATTGGACCGATTTTGGACTTTTGCTCATTTCTCACGGCCGGGCTATTTGTGAGGCCAGAAAACCAAAATGTGAAATTTGCCCCCTAAACGCTCTATGCCCAAAAATAGGTGTCTAACTATTTATAATCATTGATAATTGTTATGGTTGCTAGAAGGCTGTTTTTTTGCAAGAAGGGACGGGTTGAAAAAAAATCTTTGGTAATGAAGCAACTAAATGCTCTTTGTGCCGATGATTAGAACAGAAGGATGGTGACGATGGCGGATGCCCCCAAAGTCGAAGGAAGTCCTAAGTGGCAGTGTCAAAGAGAAGGGACCGTTTTAATCCCCGATGGTTTTTCACAGATGGGGCGAAATTACACGAGCGGCGTGGAGGGGACGCCGGTCGATCCCGAATTGCAAGACCAGAGTCCGGCTCATGTTGTTTGGATTGACCGCTTTTGTGCCCAACGATTTCCCATAACAAATAAAGAACGTAAACAAGTTTCATTATCTTTTCCTGTCGATCAATTTGAATTGATCAGAGTTTGTGAAGAGCCCAGTGAAGAACAAAAAAAATATGAATCATGTATTTCAGGCGGCAAAAGTAAAAAAGCGAAAGGCAAATGTGTTGAGCCCGCGAAAAAAATGACACAAGTAAATACAGCTCTGGCGGTTGGACCTCTTGAAGTTGTCTCAACCGGATTTTTGAGAGACTGGGCGGAAAAAACAAAAGGCCCCTGCTCTATTGTCACAAGAAGAATCGAAGATTTTACACAATCACGTTCTCCAAAGGGTTTTGATGCGGATGACCAACCCGCTGTGAACATCAGCTATTTTGAGGCGGAGGTTTTTTGTCATATCTTGGGTGGGCGCCTGCCAACAGAAGCTGAAAGAGAAAAAATGGCCCGTGGAGAAAATAGTGAACTTCCCATTGAATCTGAAAAAAAAGTTTATTCCCTTGCCGACTATGGTGCCTTTATTTTTGCCACCACAACAAGGAGGATATTGACATCCCGAGAAGCCAACTATGGTACAGATGTTACAACACCGGTTGGGCGTTTTCCTCCTACTGCGTGGAAGCTTTATGATTTGGCCGGTCTTTGGGAGTGGACAAGTGACTGGTATGATGGTCAGCAATATCAGGGCGCCACTCCTATGGCGAATCCGACAGGTCCGGCGGAACCAAAAGTCGGTGTCGGCAAGGTTATCCGTGGAGGTGGTTTTCGTTCCGCGTTACCAAAACATTTGAGCGCCACCTATCGAGCGGATAGAAATCCATATGTTCTTAGTGACGATGTCGGTGTTCGTTGCGTTTTTGCGGCCACACAGGCTGTTGCCGACAAGAGAAAAGAATAATCAAAATCAGTAATCTCTCAACTATTGACAAACTAGTCGATTACGCTAAGGTCCCGCCCCGCAATGGCAAACAAAACAGACAAAGTCGCTGAAAATGTTCCCGGGAAATTTTATGTCGATCACCAATGTATCGACTGTAATCTTTGCCGGGATACGGCTCCCAACAACTTTAAACAACATCCAGACGGGGGTTATTCCTTTGTCTACAAACAGCCAGAAACTCCCGACGAAGAATCCCAGTGCAAAGAGGCAAAAGAATCCTGTCCCGTGGAAGCTATCGGCGATGATGGTGATTAAGGATGCATCCTACGGCACCGAACTAATTTCAAAATCAGCGTAGTCACAAGCGGCAGGGGAATGCGTGGCGTTTCCGTCTGTCAGAATGGCAAAACCGGTGGGTTCTCTCTTGAGCGGTTTTTTCAGAAGTTCTTCGTACATTTTTGGAACATCAATACTGTTGGCGCGCCACTGGTTCAATTTTTTTGATCCACTATCCAGAATTTTCATCACCATTTCACCGGGTTTCTTTTCAAAAACAGTTCCCACCGGCAGTGTGGTGGACCACGTAAATTTCAGGGCCGTGCCCGTTGTTCTTCCGAAAAGGACATAGACACCGCAAGCGCTGTCGTTGGTAGCGCCGTTATTTTCCGCCGCTCCTTTTGGCAGAGCGCGGGCACGCCACTTCCAGCGTAAATAGGGAAAGGCTTTTATATTCCAATCGAATTCACGAAAAATTTGTTTTGAAAGATCTTTGTCATCAAACGCGGCGAGATATTTTTTTCCGTTTTCTTCCTGAACTTTGTAAATTTTTTTGGCATCGCCTCTTTGAAGAGGCCACGTTTTGAAAACGGTGGGAAATTCATCCACTTTGTATCTCTCAAAACACTCGATGCCTTTGAGTTGTGTGGGTGGGAGGGACTGGGCGAAGGCGGGACCATGGACCATGGACCATGGACAAAGGACCAACAACAAAAACAACACCAACTTTCTCAAGTGTTTAGTCCATAGTTCATAGTCCATGGTCCTTTGTCCCTTGTCCTTTATTCCCTGTCCATAGTCCTTTCTACATATTTGCAACAATGCGTTCCCCGAATTCAGAACATTTGATTTTTTTGGCGCCGGTCATTTGCCGCTCCAAATCATAGGTGACTGTTTTTTGTTCGAGTGTTCTTTCAATGCCCTGAACTACAAGTTTGGCCGCTTCATCCCAACCCATATGTTCCAGCATCATGACGCCGGACAAAATGAGTGAAGAAGGATTTGCCTTGTCTTGACCTGCGTGAACGGGTGCTGTGCCGTGCGTGGCTTCAAAAACGGCCGCTTCATCTCCAACGTTGGCGCCCGGAGCTATACCAAGACCTCCAACCTGCGCCGCGCAAGCATCCGATAAATAGTCTCCGTTCAAATTGGGAGTGATAAGCACGCTGTATTCAGTGGGACGGAGTAAAACCATCTGGAAGATGGCGTCTGCAATGCGGTCGTTAAGCAAAATTTTTCCCTCGGGAACTTTTCCGCCAAATTCTTTCAAAGCGCTTTCAGTAACGACACTTCCCGAAAATTCCTCTTCAGCTACTTCATAACCCCACTGGCGGAAAGCGCCTTCCGTGTATTTCATGATATTTCCCTTGTGTACGAGGGTGGCTATTTTACGGTCGTTGGCGATGGCATACTTGAGTGCCATGCGTGTCAGTCGTTTGCTGGCGAAGGGACTCATCGGTTTGATACCAATTCCCGATTTTTCGCGAATCTTGGCCTTCATTTCGGTGACAAGAAAATTGCGCAATTTTTCCGCCTCTGGAGTCCCTGAGGCCCATTCAATGCCCGCATAAACATCTTCGGTGTTTTCGCGGAAAATCACGACATTAAGTTTTTGTGGTTCTTTGAGGGGAGAAGGAACGCCGTTGAAATAACGAACGGGGCGGATGCAGGCGTAAAGATCGAGCACTTGTCTGAGCGCCACGTTAATGGAGCGAATGCCGCCGCCCACCGGTGTGGTGAGGGGACCTTTGATCGTCACCTTATATATACGAATTGAATCGAGCGTTTCTTCGGGAAGCCAGTTGCCTTTGAGTTTGTTTGCCTTTTCTCCCGCGAGGATTTCTTTCCAGACGATTTTTTTCTTTCCTTTATAAGCTTTTTGGACGGCGCCCTCCAAGACATGTTGGGTGGCTGGCCAAAGATCAACTCCGATTCCATCTCCTTCGATGAAAGGAATAATGGGATTATCGGGGATCTGCAGTTTTCCGTTTTTAATTTCGATTTTTTCGCCTGTCGACATGGTGCCTCCGTTTAGATTTAACTCACGGCGGATAGAACAAACCGCCCCCGGATTGTCAATCATGAATCGGAAACGGTCGAACCAAAAATGTTGGAAAATAAAAAAGGTTGGATTGGCGAATCCAACCTTTTTTGTGGGCTGTGCAGGGATCGAACCTGCGACCCGGTGATTAAGCAACTGTTATCTCCAGATTTCTCCAGAGTGTCGGACTATATCATCTCGCCGAAGTTTCTCTGCGAGCCGGGCACTTATGAGGGATTATTGGTTGCTTTCCTCACCCTCTAGTCTCTGCACCTTCTGAATTACATTGCCACCGCTTTCATTCAGCTTGGCTCAGGATTGACCTGCTCTTTTGAAGAGAGTTTAGCGTTCCCTGAGTTCACCCGGTTTGCATGCTCATTTCACAATGAGTAGGACCCTTAATTGAGTCACCTGCTCTACCAACTGAGCTAACAGCCCATAACTGTTGTGTTGTTCCTTCTATCCAGCCGAGTATTTTTTGCAAGAGATTTCCATTGCAAACGCGTATTTTTACAGTGCCGCAGTACAATTTATTTTTGCGATGACCTGTTCCTTCTTTTTTAATATAACTCTTATAAGATTGCTCAAGTGGTATGCCCATTAAAGAAGACCAAAATGCTTTGATAGATTCTTCTTTTTGTCCTGAATGCAGATGCAACTGAATGCGAAAACGTGAATTGTCTATTTCGCATATCTTCCGAAACCGTTGCATCATAAGGACAATTATTTTTGGATTGGAATTAGTAAAATCGATCTGTCTTGTCGTTTTTCCCCCTTCTGCCCAATAGAGCATGAGGCCTGCCAATTTAAATTCATTCGAGGTTAATGGACCAATTTCCTTAGAAGCGCTTTGTTTTATTTGTTCGATTTCTTTGGCTCTGTTTAATTTATTGTGTTGTCCACGCTTGCTTGCCACGCCACCTCTTTTTTTGAGAAATATTTTCTGGGTTGGATTGACTTGGATGTCCCTACACCAAATGCTGATAGAACTTTTCGATGCTTTTATGACGGAAAATATTTCACCATAACTAAGTCCTTGAGCTCTTAGGGCGCGTGCTTTGTCTCTTTTTGTTGTGACGAAAATTGGTGACATATTCATCAATTTGTCTGGAAATCTTTTTTGTAGATTTTTAGGGTGGCGAGCAGGACGGCGGCCAGCGTGGGGCCTGCGAGCAATCCTACGGGTCCCCACAATTTTAATCCACCAAAGATGGCGAGAAAGAGTAGTACGGGATGGATGTTTGTTTTTCCCTGAATCAAAAGAGGTTTTAAGATATTATCGATGCCGGAGATGATGAAAAACCCGTAGATAAACAGAAAAGTTGCTTTTCCATATTGTCCGCCTGCGAGCAGATAAATAAAAACGGGGACCCAGACAGATCCCGTTCCGACAATGGGGACAAAGGCCATAATAAAAGTTGCCAATCCCAAGAGAAGCGCCAATTTGATGCCGATAACCCAAAAACCGATGCCAGCCAGAATGCCCTGTACCAGAGCCGTCAGGAGATAGCCGTAGATACACGCCCGGAGTGTGACGCAGATTTCATTGGCCAACGTTTTTTCATAGGTGTTTTTGAGGGGGGAGACTTCCAGTATCTGGTGATAAAGTTTGGGACCATCCACCAATAAAAAGTAGGTGAGGATCAAGGTGAGCAGGCCGCCCAGAAAAAAACCGGCTGTATTGGAAATGACCTTCGGGGAAAATTGATAAAGATACTGTGCGGCATTTTGCACAAACTCTTTAAACCAATGATACAAATCAATTTCAACCCCCAGTGTTTGCCGCCAGTTCTCAAAAATTTGGGCAAGAAATCCCTGATTCAGCGTGAAATGTTCTCCAAGGCTTTGGGCCGCCCGGATAGTTTGCTCCGCGACGGCGGAAATAACGAATCCAACCGGCAATGCCGCGAACAAAAGGAAAAGAACAAGACAGAAAAATGCGGAAAGATAACGCCGTTGATTGAAAATTTTCAGGAAAAATTCAAAGAGAGGTTGTGAGATCAAAGCCAAAACAAGGGACAAAAGCAAAACGGAATAAAAAGGTTTCAAGAGCCAAAAGAAGACAACCAAAAGAACACCCAGCAATACCCAAAACGCAGTTTTTTCGAGAGACTGATTTTTGCTATCCGCCATGCGGTGCAAAATAGAGGGATATCAAGCACAACTCAATGATAAAAACTGCGCCGACTACCATATAGTGCCATGCACCATATGGTAGTGTTCATGGGATAATGGCCGGTTCATTTTTGAGGACACCGTGATTGCTGTTGTCTGATGAATCATAGACGAAGTCGCCTTGTACTTCATCCAAATGCCACAGCCCAAGTAGTTCTGTCTGCGATGTGACAGCCAAACCACTACCATTATTATAGAGGGACTTAATTTCTTCGGCACTCAGGGCTTTGCCCCAAACCGACAATTCATCGAGAACGCCGCCAAAGTTTCCGCGAACATATCCGGGATAAATTAATCCAATATAAACGGGTCTATTATTGGGAACGCCTGTTGAGCCAAGAACTTTTGTTTTTGTTCCGCTCAAGGCTTGTGATTTTTCTAAGACGCCATCGACATAGATGTTGTTATTGACGTCGTCGACAACCTGACACCCAAAGTGCCATTGGTTATCATTTACAATTTTATTGCTACTGACGGCATTTTGACTGTTGCCATAAACTATATCGCCCCCCATTTTGCCACCCCTGACACTAAAGCGATAGGTGCCCGGGGTGTTTGACACCATACTGTTGCTAAAAATATCTTGTATCGATTTTGTTGTGTCTGCTGTTTTGAGCCAAGTGCAAATGGAAAAATTTTTGTCGGCCATGTTGAGTGTTGGTGAAGTTCCCAGCGCAATAAAATCATTAATTCCGTCCAATTCTATTCCCCCACCCAAGATTCCATTGCCCCATTTGGGACCTGTGGAACCTTCCGTTAACAGTGCATCATTGCGATAGGTTGAAGCATCGGCGATTTTTGTAACACCTTTTTCTTCATTGAATTTCCAATAAGCGATGAGGTCTTTGTCTTTTCCCGGGTCGGCCGGTTTTCCAAAGCTGAAATTATATTGTTCCCGGATTTCGGCGGGGGTAAGTGCGCGTTTAAAAATTTGGATGTCTTTGAGGCCGCCCCTCATAAAGGCAGAACAACCTTCAGTGTCAATCTTTGAGAGGTCTTTAGAGTCTTGGGGATTGAAACAGTATTTGGGATCGCTGGTAAGGTACCGAGTGGTTCCGATAAAAATATTGCCATCAAATTTTGTTTTGGTGCCCTTGAACAGGGCTGAACTCCCTATTTCACTGTCGAGATAAATGGAAACGTTTTTGTCATCTACCACACCACAACCAAAATGCCAGAAGTTGTTATCTGGAAGATAGGCGTTGACCTCTGTTGAACCACCACTATAGATAATACGCATGCGGAGTGATCTGGAAGCCATGCCGTAGCCGGCAATATGCATCACAAAAGAACCGCCTTCGTTGATGCCGTTGCCGATTACACCTGCAATCCGATCTTTTGCCTTGAACCATCCACAAACGGAGAAGTTTCCCAGTGTGAGAGTGTAGAGATCGCTGACATAACGCTTGTCGGGTGGCGCCACGACAAGATATTCATTGAGACCATTGAGGGAAAGACCCGGTGATTGAGAACCTGCATCTTTAGCGGCTTGGCGTTTGGCGAGGAATTTTGTGTTCTCCGGAAGTATGCCTTCCGCCCAAACAGGGCCTGCCGTTTGCGTGTCATTGTCTTTCAGACCCTGCTGAATTTCGTCCCATGTCTTGTATGTTTTGCCGACATTTTTATCTGTGGGATTAACGACAAACTTTGAGCCATAATTTTCATTCAGAAGAAATGCGGTTTGTCCGGGGTAGGCTTCATCCGGATTGGAGTAGTCCATCACGATATTTCCTTCTCCCTCGTCAAAAGGCCAGTAGCCGACAATGCCATTCATATTTGCAGTACACCCACTTTGTTTGATGTTTTTGATTTCATCCGTGGCGAGAGCGCGGTTGTAAATACAGACTTCGTCAATCAAGCCCTTCATGTTTTGTGTATAGAGATCATTTCTGGCACCGATTCGGAGTGGTTGTGGTGAGGGTGTTATGGATGTGGCATAGGGAGATTCTTTAAGCTGTATGCCGTCGATATAGGTTCTTATTTTTCCCGCATTTTTATCATAAGTTCCGGCAACATGATGCCATTCCCCGTCGTTGGGATAAGGGGCTAATCCAAGTCCCCATTGTCCGTTGACGGTAAACCGCAAAATAGCGCCGTTATCGCTCGTGTCGAGTGTGTATTCACTCCCTTTTCGGACAAAGTGTGCATTGTCTACATCTGTCGGTTTGTCTTGTTTGTCTTTTTTTACCCATGCCATGACCGTGATGGCATCTTGCGGAGAAAGTTGAGGGGTGGGGTTCACATTGACATAGTCATTATAACCATCAAACTTGAGCGCCTTCCCAATCTTTGGAGCGCACTCGTCATTGGTTTTGCATTGATCAGCTCCTGCGCCTGCCACACGTGTGCACTGATTATTCTGGCAGGCTGAATGCCCGCAATTAGCGTCTGTGGCGCATTCATTGGCACCCGCACCGGCAACAAGTTTGCACTGACCGTTCTGACAAGTTGAATGTCCACAGCTGGCATCCGTGGCGCACTCGTTGGCGCCCGCGCCCTCAGCTGGTTTACATTGAAAATTTTGGCATGTGAGGTGTGAGACTGGAGGAGGTGGTGCGGCTTTTACAAAATTTGCCGAGAAGGTTGCCTTGGATTGCTGGACTGCGCCTCCATTGACCGGTTTATCCGAAACGGCCACGGTGACTGTTGCGCTTGGAACAGCAATTTTATCGGAAACAGTAACTAAATATTGGTTTCCTCCGATGGGAGATAAGAGGATTTGATTGGGATCTATTTTTGGATTCGTTTCAACAATAGCCACATTTTCGATAGATTTTTCCGGATCACTTGCCTGAATAACAAATTGTTCATTTGTTCCGCCGATAGGGAGAGAAACAGAAGCGCCGGAAGCAACGGCTTTTCCATCAAGGATCATGGCAAGACTTGGAGGTTGGTTAACATTGGATGATGGGACCAGTATTGATGCGGGCTGTTCTTTGGTTGTTGTTTCTGGTGTTGGGGTCGAAGTTGGAGCGGATGCTTGAGTTGGTTGATCTTCAACTGTTGGTTGTGGTGATGTGGGTATTGATGTGGGCTGTTCTTCAATTGCCGGCGCTGGGGTTGGAGATGGTATCGATTCTTCCGGTGGCGGTGCTGACTGGATTCCAATTTCCGGGGCTTGAACGGCAGATTCGCCCCCAATTTCCGGAATTTGAGCAACCTTTCCTCCAGCGGGTGCGGCCTCGTTTTTTTCGGTTGAAGAGCTAGTGGGAGAACCCGGATCACCTTGGGAACAACCCAAGATAAGGAGTAAAAGAGAAACGCTAATTGTGATTTTATGTAACATCATAAAAAAAGTTAAAACTCTCGTGCAGTGAGAGTGCAATCCTCGTGCCATTTAAGCCCTAGAAAACATATTAGAACTCTATGAAATTACTTATCTATTTTTCATTGTCTTGTTTTGATTCTTGATAGGTGGGTGAAAAGGAAGTCATTTTCTCAAAATGAAAGTCAAAAATTTGACGGCCGTCAAAAATCCGTCAGGTGTATGGGGAAGGTGTCGGACACTTAATGGGAGTGGTGGAAAATGCGTTTTTCATGGTTGTCATCCTGAACACATTCGCTTCGCTCAGAATGACAAAGCGAAGGGCTCAGAATGACAATTTGAAAATTTCAGCATTTTCCACCACTCCCTTAATTTACCCTTAATTTACCCTTTATAAGTGTCCGACACTTATGATAGGGAGCCCCCGCAATGGATTCTTATTTTCCACTCCTTGTTTTATTTGGTATCGGAATCGCTCTTTCGGGTGGATTTGTCATTTTGTCTGCTTTTGCCGGAAAGAAAAAGCCCACTCCTGAAAAAATGACCCCGTATGAATGCGGTCTTGATCCGATTGGTGCTCCGAGACAGCGTTTTTCCGTCAAATTTTATTTGATTGCCGTTCTTTTTATTCTTTTTGATATCGAAACAGTTTTTCTCTACCCTTGGGCCTCTCTTTTTAGACAATTTAAATCCGCAGGTTTGGGAGGTTTTATTTTTGTAGAGATGGTTGTGTTTTTGGGCGTCTTGGCGCTGGGACTTGTTTATGTCTGGCGTCGCGGCGCTCTGGAATGGGAAAAATAATTTATGAGCGTTGGAGATATCATCGTAACAAAGCTCGACGAAGTGGTGAAATGGGGGCGGAAATTCAGTCTCTGGCCGATGCCTTTTGGAACCGCCTGTTGCGCGATTGAATTTATGGGAGTGGTCTCCAGTCATTTTGATATTTCCCGTTTTGGTGCAGAGCTGGTCCGCTTTTCCCCGCGCCAAGCTGATCTGCTGTTGGTGATGGGAACGATCAATTACAAACAGGCGCCGATTTTAAAAAGAATCTACGAACAAATGTGCGAACCAAAATGGGTTATTTCAATGGGAGCGTGCGCTTCTTCCGGCGGTTTTTACGATAACTATTCCGTCGTTCAGGGGATCGATGAAATTATTCCGGTCGATGTCTATATCCCCGGTTGTCCTCCGCGCCCCGAACAACTCATCGACGCCGTTGTCAAACTTCAGTTCAGTCTTCAAGGCATCAAAAAAGACGCCATCACTCCTCCCAAATCCACGGGTCATGGTCTATAGTCCATGGTCCATAGTCCATATCCCCTTCCCCTATTTCCCCTCTTGATTTTCATCTTTAATTTAGTTAGCTACGCGCGCCATGAAATATGCGCGTGAGCGTTTGAAAGAAGTTTTTGGCCCCGCCATTTTGGAAACTTCCAGTTATTTGGGAAATGAAACCGCCGTTGTTGCGAAAGAAAAAATTGTCGATGTCATCAAATTTCTGCGCGACACCAAAGGACTCGAATTCAATTTCATGATGGACTTGTGCGGCGCTGATTATCCGGAACGTCCTCTGCGCTTCGAAATTGTTTATAATCTTTATTCGTTGTCAACCAAAGGGCGTGTCCGCCTGAAAGTGCGCGTTCCGGAATCTAATCCGTCTCTTCCTTCCATCTGCAATCTTTATAAGGCGGCCAACTGGTTTGAGAGAGAAGCCTATGACATGTTTGGAATCCGGTTTGAAGGTCATCCCAATTTAAAACGACTTTTGACGTTTGAAGAATTTGAAGGGTATCCCTTAAGAAAAGATTACCCGGTCAACAAGCGACCGAAAATTCCAACACCCGATACTTTGGTACGATAGTACGATCGTACGATGGTACGATAGTAAGAAACAAAATACCGGCGCACTGTTAAACTTATGATAACGGACATTCCAAAACCGCTGAGCGAAAATAATATGCTCTTGAACATGGGGCCTTCGCACCCGACCATGCACGGGACACTGCGCGTGCTTTTGGAACTCGACGGCGAAACCATTGTTAATGCGACACCGGAGATTGGTTACCTTCACCGCTGTTTCGAAAAAGAGTCCGAAGTTAAAAACTACACGCAAGTAATTCCCTACACCGACCGTCTCAACTATGTTTCGCCGTTGATGAACAATGTTGGTTACTGCATGGCGGTGGAAAAAATGTGGCCGCTCGAAATTCCGGAGAGGGCAATCTGGATTCGGATGCTTGTCGCGGAACTCTCGCGCATCATGGATCATTGCGTTTGCATCGGAACAAATGTGGTCGACATCGGTGCTCTCACCAACTTTTGGTATCTTTTTAATCCGCGCGAAAAATTGATCGACTGGGTAGAAGCCTTGTGCGGCGCCCGTTTAACAAACACCTACACGCGTGTGGGCGGTGTGATGCGCGATGTTCCTCCGAACACCAAAACATTTTTAAGTGCGTGCATGAAAGATATTTACAAAGCGGTGAAAGACACGACCGGCCTTTTGAAAAAGAACAGAATTTTTATGGATCGCACACAACGTGTGGGCGCCATCTCGAAAGAAGATGCGATCAGTTACGGATTCACCGGACCGTGTCTCAGGGCGTGCGATGTAAATTATGATATTCGCAAAGCCCATCCCTATTATTTTTACGATCAGCTCAACTGGGATGTGCCTCTTGGAAAATATGGCGATTCGTATGACCGTCTCTTTGTTCGCTTCGAAGAAATAATTCAATCGTCGCGGATGGTGGAGCAGATGCTCGAAAAAATGCCGGAAGGTCCTATCATGACTGATCGCCGCGATGTGGCTCTGCCCGCAAAACATGAAGTCTATGGATCCATTGAAGGAATCATCCGGCAATTCAAAATTATCATGCACGGCATCAAACCGCCCGCGGGAGAAATTTATTCCTACACCGAAGCGGCCAATGGAGAACTTGGATTTTATATTGTGAGTGACGGTTCAGACAAACCGTACCGGATCAAAGTGCGTCCCCCCTGTTTCGCGATCTATCAGGCTTATCCCGATTTGATGAAGGGATCATTGGTGGCGGATGCCGTCGCGATTTTGGGTGGATTAAATATTGTAGCGGGGGAATTGGATAGATGAAGAAAATGCAAAATTCAAAAATCAAAAGTCAAAATGACAATTCAAATTTCAAAATTTTGAATTTTGATTTTTGAATTTTGATTTTTGGATTCGCGAAGGAGTATAAATGAGTTTTGAGTTTACAATCGAAAACAAACAGCGTTTTGAGGGCTATCTCAAGCGCTATCCGCAAAAGAAGGCGGCGCTTTTGCCTTCTCTTTGGCTTGTGCAGGAACAACAGGGATGGATTTCGCCGGAGTCGATGGAATATCTGGCCGGGCTTCTGGATTTGACTCCCGCCCATATTTTTGAGACCGCCACTTTCTACACCATGTACAACATGAAACCGATCGGTAAACACCACATTCAGGTTTGCAACAGCATCTGTTGTTGTTTGCGCGGATCGGAAGGAGTTGTCCAATACTTGAAGAAAAAACTGGGCGTGAATGTAGGAGAGTCCACCGCGGATAAACGGTTTCATCTTTCCGCCGTGGAATGTCTGGGTTCTTGCGGTACCGCGCCGATGATGCAAATAAACAATGACTACTACGAAGATTTAAATGAGGCAAAGATCGATGAGATATTGGAAAAGTTGAAATAAGTTTGTCATCCTTCGCTAACGCTCAGGATGACGGAGAAATATGGAATACGTATTAACTAAAAATTGGCATGTGCCGGATCAACGCAAAATTTCTGTTGCCGAAAAAAATGACGCTTACTCTTCATTGAAGAAAGTTTTTGGCATGACACCCCTGCAAATAATTGAAGAAGTAAAGGCTTCTGGACTTCGTGGTCGCGGTGGTGCTGGTTTTGCAACGGGTATAAAGTGGGGATTCATTCCCAAAGACAATAAAAAACCGGTTTATCTCATCAACAATTTTGACGAGAGTGAACCCGGCACATTTAAAGACCGGATGATTGCCGAAAAAGATCCCCACATGATTATTGAGGGGATGATTATCGCTTCTTTCGCCATCGGCGCTCACACCGCTTTTATTTATATTCGCGGTGAATACCATCGTCCGTGGGAAATTCTCGAAGAAGCTTTGAAAGAAGCGTATGCAAAAGGTTATCTCGGAAAAAATATTTTAGGCTCCGGTTTTGATCTCGATATTTTTACGCATCGCGGTGCGGGTGCTTATATTTGCGGTGAAGAGACCGCCCTTCTTTCTTCGCTTGAAGGTGGAAGAGGTTATCCGCGCATCAAACCGCCGTTTCCCGCGATTGCGGGAGCGTGGGCTTGTCCTACCATTGTGAACAATGTCGAAACATTGTCCAACATTCCCTACATTATTAATAATGGAGCCGCCGCTTTCAAAAAAATCGGGACGGAAAAAAGTGCGGGCACCAAACTGATGTCGGCCTCGGGTCACATTAACAAACCCGGAGTTTATGAAGTGGAGATGGGGCTTCCCATTCGCACTTTTCTGGAAGAACATTTGGGCGGCGTTTGGAAAGGCAGAAAGGTGAAAGGGGTTGTGCCGGGTGGATCTTCATTCGCGCCGCTCACGAACGAGGAAGCGATGCGGACCAATCTGGATTTTGAATCGTGTGCCGCGGCGGGAACATCCTTGGGTTCCGGCGGTTTTTATGTGATGGATGACACAACCTGCATGGTCCGTCTTTTGCAATTCACAACAAAATTTTACGCGCATGAATCGTGCGGACAGTGCACTCCCTGCAGAGAGGGAAGCGGTTGGATCTCCAAAATTGCCCGGCGTATTGAATCGGGAAATGGAAGAGAAAGAGATTTGAATTTGCTGGAGGATGTTTGCAGTAACGTGGTGAACGGCAGAACCATTTGCGTTTTTGCCGATGCAATGGCAATGCCTGTGCAGGGATTTTTGAAAAAATTCCGTCACGAGTTTGAAGAACACATTAGATTAGGGAAATGCCCACATGGTTAAAATAAAAATTGATGACAAAGAAATCGATGTTCCTCAGGGAACAACTGTTTTGCAGGCGGCTAAGGCCAATAAAATAGATATTCCCTATTTTTGTTATCACTCGAAACTCTCCATCGCCGGCAATTGCCGGATGTGTTTGGTGCAAATCAAGGGACAAAATAAACCCGTGATTTCCTGTCGTGAACAGGTGCGTGAAGGACTGGAAGTGGATACGAAGTCGCCCGAAGTTAAAAAAATGCAGAGGGGAGTTTTGGAATTTATCCTCGTGAATCATCCCCTCGATTGCCCCATTTGCGATCAATCAGGCGAATGCGTTCTTCAGGACAACTATTTTAAATATTCAAAATCTTCGTCGCGTTTAGAAGACCAAAAAATTCACAAACCGAAAGTCAAACCCCTTGGACCGTTGGTAACGCTGGATGATGAACGCTGTATTGTCTGTACGCGCTGTGTTCGCTTCTGCGATGAAGTGGCCAAAACGCACGAACTTTGTGTGACACAACGCGGGGGACATTCTGAGCTCACCACGTTCCCCGGAAAGCGTTGAAAAATCCCTATTC
>JACRBV010000061.1 GCA_016213065.1 Deltaproteobacteria bacterium | reverse complement strand
TTAACGCAACCGAATCGTAACCTTGCAAAAGAGGATATAAAAATTCAAGAACCGTGATCTGACTACCCTCTTCGATGCGTCTTGCAAAATCTTCCCGCTCCATCATGCGCGCAACATTATATTTGGAAGCAAGCGAAAGTGTTTCTCCCTGTTTCATGGTGTCCAACCACTCACTGTTCCAACGCACCTCGGTTTTTTTCTTGTCCAAAATTTTAAACGCTTGATCGAGATAGGTTTGGGCATTTTTTTTGATCTCTTCGGGAGTCAATGTGGGTCTCGTTTTTGTCTGACCGGAAGGATCTCCTACGCGTGCGGTGTAATCCCCAATTAAAAAGATAACCTGATGACCCAAATCCTGAAACTGTTTCAACTTTTGCATGAGGACGGTATGTCCCAAATGAAGGTCCGCGGCCGTTGGATCAAAACCCGCCTTCACCCGAAGCGGTTTTCCTTTTTTAAGTTTGGCTTCCAATTCCTTCGTAGAAATCAACTCAACCGCCCCGCGGGAAAATTTTTCAATCTGCTGTTTTGGTGTCATAGAGTTGGGGTTTATATTCCGAATTTGACACAATTGGCAAGTTTCATTAGAAGGCCCATGGAAAGGACTGGCTTTGCCAGTCCGCGCAGAAAATTCGAAGAATTTGCGGAGTTAAAAAGATGCCCAAAGAGTTCAAAGGAGTTTTTTCAAATGTTTTGGAAGTAATCGGTCATACACCGTTGGTCCGTTTAAACAAAGTGGTGGGACCTTCTGCTTCCACTATCGCCGCAAAACTTGAATTCATGAACCCCGGCGGGTCGATCAAAGACCGCATCGGTTACTATCTAATCGAGAAAGCCGAAAAACGGGGAGACTTGAAACCGGGCGGCACTATTGTGGAAGCCACCAGCGGCAACACCGGAATGGGTCTCGCCATTGCCGGCGCGATCAAAGGTTACAAACTTATTTTCGTCATCCCCGACAAAATGAGCAAAGAGAAGATCATCAACCTGAGGGCTTTTGGCGCTAAAGTTATCGTAACACCCACGAACGTTGCACCCGAAGATCCCCGCAGTTATTATTCCGTCGCCAAACGTTTGGCGGAAGTCACCCCGAACGCGTTCTATGCAAACCAATATCATAATCCGGACAATCCTGAAGCCCACTATCGTTTCACGGGTCCGGAAATTTGGGAACAAACACAGGGTACACTCGATGCCGTTGTGTTGGGCATCGGGACCGGCGGCACGATGTCCGGAATCGCAAAATATCTGAAAGAGAAAAAACCCGACATTCATATTGTCGGTGTCGATCCAGAAGGTTCTATTTTTTACGATTATTTTCATTCGAAGAAAACCGTGGAGCCGCATGTTTACAAAATCGAGGGAATCGGCGAGGATTTTTTCCCAACCACGGCAGACCTGACACAGCTAACCCACATGGTGCGTGTGTTTGACAAAGAGTCGTACCAAATGGCACGGCATCTTCTCATCAAAGAGGGAATTTTTTCCGGAAGTTCCAGCGGCGCGGCAGTTGTGGGCGCGCTCCATTACGCACAAACTTTGAAAAAACCGGAGAATATCGTTGTCATTCTTCCAGACTCCGGAAACCGTTACCTCTCCAAATTGTTCAACGACCAATGGATGCAGGAACAGGGTTTGTGGGATGGCGTTAACAAAGCGTTCGGCGTTGTGGAAGATTTGGTTGGCAAGCGCTACGATCGCGGTGAAATGGTCACGGCCACATTAAGAGACACCGTGGGACAGGTCATTGAAAAAATGTCGAAAGAAGGAATTTCACAACTTCCTGTGATGGATAAAGAACAGATCATCGGTTTGATTACGGAGGGAGACATTCTGGCCCCGCTCGCCAAGGGAGAGGTCTCCACCACGGACTCAATCAGCATCATCATGAAAACGGATTTGCGGACACTTCATGCTAATGAACCCATCGACGCCTTGTTCAAAGTTTTTGAAGCCGATGAAATCGCCATCGTCAAACAAGATGAAAAATTTATAGGCCTCGTCACAAAAATCGATTTTATTCAGTATCTTGGAAAGTGAAGACGCTCTAATGTCATTCCCGCGAAGGCGGGAATCCAACGGTTCTTAAAACTTAACCAATCTCGACCCACTTTGCTTTGCTCCCCAGCCCTGTAAGAATTTCAATCGAAGAACGCGGCACTTTAAAATGGGCCGCCAAAACTTTATACTCCGCAAACTCTTCGAGTTTGCTTCGCGGCCCAGCATAGCTGGGCCTTGACATTGATCACCGCTTCATTAGCTTTCCCCTCCCTTGCCGGAGCTTTCACAAAAACACGATAATCCCCATCCGCCGTTTTTTCAATCGCCTCCCGCTTGGCACTAGGTTTTACAATTACCTTGATTCTCATTTTTTTATGCCGCCAGTTTGGTTGGCTTGAGTTGCATCGATAATTCACAGTGCAAAACATCCGCAATCTTAGCCAGCATTTTGACAGTCAGATTTTGATTTCCATTTTCAATTCGTGAAATAACGGATTGTGTCGTATCTATCTTCTTTGCCAGTTGGCTTTGGGAGAAGCCCGCTTTGTCACGTAAACGGGCAATCATCACCCCGATATCCAGCAAATAACCTGCTTCTTCATAAGCCTCGGCAAAACTCTTTCGCTTTATTCTTTTGGCCAACGGTCCTGAAATAGGTTTTGTTTTCATGGTTTGACTCCTGATTCTTGTAAATATTGCATAGCTCTATCAATTTCTCTTTTTGGCGTTTCCTGCGATTTCTTGATAAAGCCGGAAACTAATACAATCCTGTTTTTCTCCCAATAAACATAAAACACCCGGACAGCCATTCCTTTCGATAAAATTCTCAATTCCCATAAACCTTTCAAACCCGTCATTTTTCTTGCATGAGGAAAGGGCAAACTCCCCTGCTTCTTGAGAATTTCAATGAGCCTGTAAACCTTCGCAAGAGATTTATCATCCAGCTCTTCAAGAAATTCTTCGACAGGACAACGTCCATTCGGCAATATCAGAAACTCAACATTCATGGAGATGATATAGCATATCCGCTATGTATGTAAAGTTTTAATCTATTAACATCCTTGCAACTATACGCACCAATCCTTCATGACTTGGGCATCACACCAATTTCTCAAATTATCTTTTTATTTTTCAAATCCTCCACCCGTTTCCCCAAAAATAGAGGAACGATTTCCCTGCGGAAAATCGTTGTGCGCCCGGAGAGACTTGAACTCCCAGCCCTCTGGTTCGAAGCCAGATGCTCTATCCGTTGAGCTACGGGCGCAGGCTTTATCTACTTGGAGGAGGCGTTGCGCTGGCTTCTATTGCGGGAGGCGTCCCCTCCTCTTTTTTGGTTCCAATCATCGCCGGGCATTTCTTTTTGTCACTTCCAACTTCGACAACACTAGCTTGTTTTTTCGAGGTATCAATCCATTTCCATTCGCCGCCTTGCCAAGTCGCCACCGATTTTTGATCCGCACCCACCTTCACAACAAAATCGACATCCTGATTGGGATCAAATTCCTTGGCCAACTGGGGGGCATAAAATTCCAAACGTTCTTTTAACGTTTTGTTGAAAGCCTGAATATGGCGGACCACAAATTTTTCCATTTCGGTCGTATTGGACCCAAACGACATGCCCAAAAGTGTAAGGCTGACGCTTAAATGCAAATCCTGTGTGAGGCGGGGAACGTAGACAATTCTTTCAGTACTTAAATAAAGACTGACTGTATCTACCTGATTTAGAAAGAGTTTTCCTGATGTGAGCGACTCGCCCGCATTAAAAGTTGCGGGAGTCATTTTTGCGTGGAGCAACCCCACACTTCCCAAGAAAAAAACAACTACTAATTCAATCAAAAAAGTCTTCATAAAAATCCTCCGTTCACATCTATCTTCGGCGGGACGCAAAAAAAGTTGCGTGCCCCGCAGGGGTTCACCCCCACTTGATGGAACAACCGATGGGATGTGTTTCTTTTTTTGCAATTTCTTTGCCTGCCAGTAACGCAGAGATCGCATCCCGCAAATAGTGTTGTGTAACTTTGGTTGTCTCCTGCCAGTTGTCATCAATCCGACCGTGATAGACAAGTTTTAAGTCTCCATCAAAAAGAAAAACTTCCGGCGTGGCTCCTGCCCCAAAACTTTCTGCCACTTTTTGATCTTCATCCCGCAAATAAGGGTAGGGAAGTTTTTTAAGTTTTGTTTTTTCTTTCATTTTTTCAAACGAATCTTCGGGATAATTTTTAGTTTCATTGGCGTTGATGACAAAAAAGGCGACTCCGCTTGAACGATAGTCTTTGCAAATTTGAATCATTCGGTCTTCGTAAGCCAAAACATAGGGACAATGATTGCAGGCGAAAATCACGACAAATGCTTTGGCTTTGTTTTTGAAATCGTGGAGATGATAAGTTTGACCATCGGCACCCGGAAGGGAAAAATCGGGAGCGGTAGCGCCAAAAGCTAAAAGTTGCGTTTTGGGCTGAAATGCCATAGGACGTCCGCTAACATGCCGCAAAACAGAACGCAACGGTCAAATGCCTTCTACGCCTTGATTATGGCGGGGGGGGAAGGAACACGGTTTGCCCCTTTAAGCACGCCTAAAAAACCGAAGCAATTTCTTAAATTGATCCACCCGGAAAAAACGCTGTTACAGCAAAGCGTTGAAAGGCTCAGCCAGCTTTTTGAACCCCAAAACATTCTCGTCGCCACGAACCGGCGTTACGTCCCTCTTGTGAAAGAACAACTGCCTTTTTTAAACGATTCACAAATTTTTGGAGAGACTCAAAAAAAAAACACAGCGCCCTGCCTTGCTTGGGTTAGCTTTCAGCTCATGCAGAGAAACAAAGACGCCGTTTTGATGGCCATTCCTTCGGATCAATTCATCACGCCTGAAGGGGTCTTTTGTAAAACCATCCGTCAGGCATTTGAAATGGCCGAAAAACAGAATGCCATTGTCACGATTGGCATTCCGCCCACTTTTGCCTCCACCCATCATGGCTATCTGCATAAGGAGGACAGCAGGGTTAAAGAGTTTGTGGAAAAACCGGATGCGAAAACGGCAAAACATTTTTTGGAAAACGGAAATTATTTCTGGAACGGCGGCACTTTTATTTTTCCCGTCGCAAAAATGGTGGAGGCTTTTCAAAAATTCATGCCCGAAATTTATTCCTTGCTTGAAAAGGAAACGCGGATTGAAGACTTCTTTGAAAAAACTCCGGCGATCTCGATTGACTACGCCATCATGGAAAAGTCAAAAGACCTGCTTGTCGTGGAAGCACCCTTCACATGGTCGGATGTGGGAACGTGGGAAAGTCTCGCCAATCTTGCGAAACAACACTCTCTGAAACTTTCCAAAGAAGTACTGGAGATTTTAGAAACCCGCTCTGTGTAAAATGGACATTGCAAGACTTGAGTCTCCTATACGCTATTGTCCCAAAAGAGATGCCAACCTGAAAGTCAGATACAACGGGAGCGAAACCAACCGGTAATGCAGACGGTTTTGGGCGGGAGAAAGAATGACGTCATGTTCTTCTATTTGAGCTGATCCTTGAAATAATCTGATCCCGATCTTGCCTCCACTGCGGGACAAAAATTGGTGCAATGACTTGAGAGAACCATGACTCCCCGATTTCACTTCAACGGGATATATCTCATTGCCTGTTTGCATAATATAATCCAGTTCAGAGCTTGTCCCTTTTTCTTCCCTGACCCAAAAGTAAAGCTCGTTTCGTCTGTTAAAATCCATACCCAGTAATTCCTGCCCCACGAATTGTTCACAAAGTGCACCGCTGTAACGAGGGTCAATCAGCCTCTCCTTGATCTGGTCACGTGTTAGTTTGAGCAGATGCGTGCACAACCCAATATCAACAAAAATAGACTTGGGGGCAGATTTGGGTTTTTTGACAAGCGGCAGTTTTACCTGCGTGGTCGGAAAAACCCTTTCTATAAGCATCGCAGAATGCAGAACATCAAATGCCTTGGAGATATATTGCGAACGAGAATGAAGCCCACCGATGGCTGAATATTTGATGCGATTGCCTATTTCAAATGGGATGCGATTCCGCACTTCTGATAAATATTCTGCCGATGTCTCACTGGAATATTTGGCAAAATCGTCCTTAAATGTAGCCGTCAATATCTCATGAACCCTTCTTGCAGGGATAAAACTTTTGTTGACGAGATATTCATTGACGGCCTGTGGCATCCCCCCAACTGTCATATAGTCCACAAGTAATCCAATCAGTTTGTCGTGCACCGCATCGGGAATTTTTTTGCCCAGTTTAAAACTGCGAAGGAAATCCAAAATGGAAACTTCACCGAGCACGTTTAAAAATTCTTCAAAAAGGACAGGAAAGAGATACAGAAATTCCACCCTGCCGACGGGAAAAGACCATCCTTCTTTTTTCATCCTGACCTCAAGCAACGAACCAGCGGAAATGACATACAGGTCGGGTGCGTCTTCATAAAAATAGCGGAGCATGGTTATAGCGGTGGGACAGTTTTGTATCTCATCCAAAAAGAGAAGTGTCTTGGCCGGAACTATTTTTTTATTTGTGACGGATTCAATGGACAGGATTACATCTTTGATATCCCCTACATTTGAAAAAATCCTTTTGTTTGCCTCTTTTTCAAGGTTCAGTTCGATGAACTGATCAAATCTCTTTCCAAACTCCCTTATAAGCGTGGTTTTGCCAGTTTGCCTTGCCCCCCTGATGACAAGAGGCATTCTGGATGCAGAACTCATCCAATTTATTAAGGATTTTTCAATAGACCGTGAAAACATAGATCCATCCTTCCACTCCTATCTTACCAAAAGAATGTATTCTTTGCAATTTTTTTGTATTAAAGAAGGTATACTTTATACAATACGCTGAAACGGAAGCACCTTTCAGCTAGTCGGATGTTGGAACGTGGGAAAGTCTCGCCAATCTTGCGAAACAGCATGATCTGTCTCTCGCACCGGAAGTCGTCAATCAGCTTCGGCAAAAGTAAAACCCATGGAACGGCAGGTGGCAATCCAGTCGTGATTTTTGGGGACGTGTCTCATGCCCGGGGCCAAATTTTTCAGCGCGATCGAAATATGTTTTCCCTCGTGCCAGCCAACCATCATCGCGCTCTCTCCCATGGCAAGCCGGTGGGTGGCTTCACAACCAAAGGAAGTTGCCAAAATGCGATCCTGATAAATGGGGCTTCCGCCGCGTAGCACATGCCCCAACACAACGGCCCTTGCTTCCACATCGGTATTTTTTTCAATTTGCGCCGCGAGCCAATGGGCAACTCCTCCCAGACGGATCGGTTGACTCACATCCTTCACTCTTTTTTGCACAACCTGTTTTCCGCCCGCGGGAAAAGCCCCTTCGGCAACCACCACGATGGTAAAACGACGACCGCGCAGAGAACGCCGCTTCACGCGTTGATAAACTTTCTCCAAATCAAACGGAAGTTCCGGAATTAGAATAATGTTGGCTCCGCCTGCTAAACCGGAAGCAAGCGCCAACCAACCGGCATCACGGCCCATCACCTCAATCACCATCACACGGTGGTGAGAAGCCGCCGTGGTGTGGAGTTTGTCAATTGCCTCGGTGGCGGTGTGAACCGCGGAATAAAAACCAACCGTTCGCTCCGTGCCGGGGACATCATTATCAATTGTTTTTGGAATACCGACGATGGGCAAACCCTCTTGTGAAAATCTTTTTGCGAAAGACATAGTTCCTTCCCCGCCCACGCACACAAGGGCATTGAGTCCATTTCTTTCGAAGAGTTGCAAAATTTGTTTGGAAGTATCTCTGTACGGAGTCTTGCCCCCATCTTTTGAATAAAAGAACGGACTGCTCCGGTTGGTGGTCCCCAAAATGGTTCCCCCGAGCGGCATGATGTCAAAAACGCGGTCCGATGTGAGAGGCGACAGGCGCCCTTCAATCAACCCTTCAAACCCGTCTTCAATCCCCCACACCTCCCAACCATAATCATTAATAGCACTGCGCGTGACAGCGCAAATAACGGCATTCAAACCCGGGCAATCACCCCCACCGGTTAAAATTGCAATTTTTTTGGTTTTTTTCATAAAGAGAGTGCTGAAAAATATACTTTTTGTCATCCCTGCCCCTGCCTCCGCAGGGGTAAACTCCAGCAGGGATCCAACCTTTCATTTCTGGTTCCCGACTGGAGCCTGCCTCGTACTACGATACGGGGTCGGGACGACGTCTGGATTCCGGCTCCCTGCTTACTGCCTGCAGGGACAAGCTTCGCCGGAATGACACTAGAAACCAATCATCTTATTTTTCGAGGGCTATAACTGATTACGGACAGCTTGTAAACGAATCCTTGTCATAAATCCATAAATCTGTTTTGTAATCCAAAAAAGCGATCAGCAATCATCTGTCGGCCCGAAAAATGATTGGGTTTTATTTACGCTTCTTTAACAAAATTAAAAGCTGATTGCTGAAGGCTGACAGCTGATCGCTTTTTTTGGAGTAACCTCCGACTTATGACGGAACAGATCCTTTTTTTCAACGGCAAATGGTATCCTGCGAGCGCGAGACCTGATTTTCTCGATTTCGAATTTTTTGCCTACTGCCACGCGCTTCACTACGCAAGCGCTGTTTTTGAAGGCTCACGCTGTTATCCCAATCTCGCAAAAAACGATGGAACAATCAATTTGATCGGCATTGACATCCGCATCGACCGTCTCTTTGGTTCCATGGAATATGCATGGATGCGGCTTTCAGAAAATCCGCAACAGGTGTGGAATGATTTTGTTTCTCTTTATCCTCCACTCGCCGAGAAATACAAAGCCGTGCTCAAGGGAAAAATAAAAAAAGAAGATGTGATTCAGTTTCGCTACTCCAAGGCCGATGTCAAAGATTTTATTATCAAAACAGTTTTGCTGAATCTTCACAACGAATTTTTCAAACCATCCGAGGGTTGTTACGTGCGCCCTCTAGTGATGCGCGGCAATACGCCGGGCAGAAGTCTTGGGGTTTTTTCATTGGGACACAGTGTTGATTTTCTTTTATCGGTCAAACCGTGGGGAAAATATCTGGGAAAAGAAATTTTTGAAAAAGGCGCTCCGGTTCTTATTTCCCAGCATGGCAATGAAGAGTGGAATCGCCAATTTAAATTGGCCTCCAATTATTTAACCGGACAACGCATCGTCAATTTTGCCTGCTACAACCAATTTTCGGAATGTCTGTTGACCGATGCCACCCCCGAAAGAAATGTTCTGGAGGGAAGCGGAGAAAATCTTGTTTTTTACAAAGGCAACAATAAATTTGTTTCACCCGAACAAAAAGGCAAACCCATCCTTCCGGGAACTACTCTGAAAGTTGTCGACCAAATGATTCGTGCGATGGGCGGAGAAATCGAATACCGCGATATTCCGGTTCAGGAAATTTTGGACAAAAATTTTCAAGGCGCTGTCATGACCGGCACCGCGGCGGAAATCACTCCCATCTCTCTTGTGTTTGACACCAAAACAAAAAAAGCGATTGAAATCCCCATGCCACAGGAAATTAAAGATCTTCAAAAAACCTATTTGAATTTGGTGGGAGGATTGGAAGTTGATGCCCGCCTAAAAAACCTGCAACAAAGCCTCATTCAAGAATTAAAGTGGATCCCCTCCGAGCATAATCCTTTATTGAATTTGATTGAGAAATAGAACTCTAAGTCGTTGAAAATAAAAAATAAAAACAGGTACAGATAACACCTTTTAAAAACTCCTAGGCGCCTCCATTTCTAAAGGATAGAATTTTCCTTAAAGGAGGTGCTTTATGAGTACAGCACATTTTGTATGTGAGAATCCTGCGGGTCCAAGAGAGGGGGATATTGAAGCTCTTGCCATACAGGATCTTAAAAAAGGGATGAGGCCTGAGCAATTTTTGTCGGACCCTACTCTTCAACACGATGGTAATTTTGATTTAGTGGTGAAAGATACAGAAGGGAATCTCAAACACATTGTTGCTTCCAACACGGATCCCGGAGCGCAACAATTAAACAAAGCCTACAAAACAAAACCCGCCAAATCGATTACCATTACGATCGGTCAACATTCCTACAGGCTTTTGGGAATGGATGACGGTTCAAATTAAAAAAGCTTTCAGCCTTCAGCTTTCAGCGGTCAGCCAACAAAGACCCAATCGTTTCACAGGCTGAAAGCTGACTGCTGATCGCTGACCGCTTCTTTCAGATTTACGGGAGGGGAAAGGGGACGTGCTTTTGCAACTCTTCTTTCCCCTTCTCTTTTAATCCTTCCGCCGTTACCGGAAAACCAAACTGGTTCTCAATTTCCTGCAACATTTCCTGCGGAATTGCGGCGGGCAATTTGGGGACCACACCTTGAAGCACATCCGTAAACATGCCGGCGGCAACATTGATTGTTTGTGCGGGGAAAAGAGGATTAAATGTCTGCACCAATCCTTTTAAACAATAGACAAGTGTCTTATTTTTCCCAACCTCGATGGCGAAATCAGTTCCACGTACTCCCACCACGGCTGTGGGTGTTTTCAATTCTGTTTTGGAAATGGCTTTGTTGAAGGTTTTTGTCACCACGGCACGCACCTTCCCCAACGCCACATCCAAAACCGTCTCTCTCTTGTTTTTCTTTGGATCCAATAAAAATTCGGACACAACAACTTTTGTATTTTCACGCAGGGTAAAATCGGAAGCATCATTCAAAGACAACTTCACCACGCCGTCTTTTTTGGTTTCAATGGTGTCTTTGAGAAAGATGGGGGCCTGATCGGCCAAGTCACACGGTTTTGTTTCCCCTTCATGGGTTACCAAAACTTTTCCGGTGATTTCAGTGACCTTACCCACCGTATCCTTTGCATGAAGAGGCGGCGCAAAAAATAAACCCGCAATGACGAAGAGAGAGGAAATAAGTTTTAAAGTGTAAAGTTTCATTGTGCCCTCCTAATGTTGTGACCGGTCACGTTATTAATGTTTTAATTTTTTATTTTTTGCAACGACTATGTCAACCAGTGCTTCTTTGTATTTTTTCAACGCTTTTGCAAGACTCAAATCAGAAAGGGACAGAATTTGCGCGGCTAACAAGCCGGCATTCTTTGCTCCGCCGATAGCTACCGTTGCCACCGGAACACCCGGAGGCATTTGCACAATCGATAAAAGCGAATCCAGACCGTTGAGGGATTTGGTAGGAATAGGCACACCAATGACCGGCAGAGTGGTGATGGAAGCGATCATGCCCGGAAGATGGGCCGCCCCCCCTGCCCCCGCAACAATCACTTGCACACCTCGCACCAGCGCGTGTTCTGCATAAGCCACCATTCTGTGAGGCGTTCGGTGGGCGGATAAAATTTCCACTTCAAATCTGATTTTCAATTGCTTTAAAACTGTTATCGCCTCTTTCAAAACCGGCATGTCCGAATCGGACCCCATAACCACGCCCACTTTTATTTTCGATTTTTTGGACATATGTTTAATTCCTTTCGCGCTTCGATGGCCGCATTCAACGCCTTGTCCGTGGTTTCTCCCCATGCCGTAATGTGGCCAAGCTTGCGTCCTCTTCTTGATTCCTGTTTGTGATACCAATGCAACACGGCGGGGTGACGTTGTGATAAGTTCTTTTCTCCCATTATCTTGCAAGGACCGTCAAAATCCCCCAAAAGATTGAGCATCGCAACAGCCGGATGACGTAATGTAGTTTTTCCCAAAGCTTCCTTATTAATTGCCAAAAGATGTTGGGCAAATTGGGAGGTTTCACATCCTTCAATCGTGTAATGCCCCGAATTGTGAACTCGCGGGGCCAGTTCGTTGATAAAAATTTCCCCTCCTGCCGTGTAAAAAAGTTCGACGGCGAAAACTCCGACCGCATTGAGTTTCTCCATCATGGTTGTAGCAATGGCTTGTATGGCTGTCTGGTCATCAGAACTGATCTCGGCCGGAGCCTTCACCCACAGACAAATGCCGTTGCTTTGAAAAGTTTCCACAATTGGAAAATAAGCCACCTCGCCCGTTTCATTACGCGCAATCTGAATGGCCAACTCGGTTGCAAAAGGAATAAATTGTTCCGCCAGAAGATATCGTTTGGGCGCGGAGTCGTTCCAAAAACCATCCAGAGCATCGGATGTGCGCAGAATATAGGTTCCCCGTCCGTCATAACCGTTGCGGCGTTCTTTCAACACAATGGGCCAGCCGTGGTCTTTCGCGAATTTCAGGCAATCTGCTTTTGTAGTGATGGCACGAAACGGAGGGACCGGAAGTCCTGCGTCGCACAAAAATTCTTTTTGAGTCAATTTGTCCTGAATCAAATCAATCGTTTTCAAAGATGGGGCGAAAATAATTTCCGCGGGGGCCTGCGATTTCAAAATTTCGGTGGAGAGAAATTCATTTTCAACAGTGACGACGGAAAAACCGGGAAGCCATTTTTTCAGGATAACGGCGTCTCCTACTGACGGTGTTTCCAAAATACCGAATGGAATTTTCAAAACATCGGCGGCTTCCGCCAGCATCATTCCCAACTGCCCACTCCCCAATATCCCGATGGAAGATTTTGAAGACATGGGGCATGTCCTATCATTTTTTGGTTTCTCTTTAAACAAATTTAATATAGGCGAAAAGATGGGGTGAATAAGCATCCGGCTTTGCCAGTGCGAATGAAAGGGGTGCGGGGGGAAGGAGCCATGAAGTGGCGAGTCGTTCCCCCCGATATTATGAACAATCCCATTTTATACATCGTTCTTATTATTTTACTGCTCACTTATGGCGTGATGGCGCGGCGCCACCTTCATCTCCCCAAAATTCAGTTGGGCTTTTTTCTTCTGTTCTGCCTTCTGAAAATTACGGGTTATTATGCCGGTCATTTCCCCGGTATTTTGAGCAAACCGATTCTGGATGTTTTGGCACTGCTGGCTCTTTGCTTCGGCATCATCCGCAACAGCATCACCCTTTTTATTGAATATGTCATCGGTCCCAAGAAGGCGATCACCATTCCCGCCATCACGCGCGATGTGGTGCTCGTGGTTTTGTATCTCATTGTGGTGATGATTGTTCTGCGCGAAAAACTCAACATTGATGTCACTTCTTTGGTGGCCACTTCCGCCATTTTAACGGCCGTCATTGGTTTGGCATTGCAGGACACGTTGGGAAATCTCTTTTCGGGACTTGCACTCAATATTGAAAAACCCTACAAACTGGGAGACTGGGTTAACTTTGACAAATACAAGGGACAGATTCACGGCATCAACTGGCGCTCCACCATTCTCCTCACGCCGGAACACGAAATGATTGTCGTGCCAAACAATGTGATTTCAAGAAGCCACATTGTTAATTACAGCGATCCCTCCACGCTTTTGATTTCCTCATTTAATATCGGCCTCGATTACAATATTCCCCCCAACAAAGTTTCCACCGTGATTTTGTCGGTGCTTAAAAAGCATCCCAGAGTGCTGGCGGATAAACCCATGGAAGTCCGGCTTGTTTCTTATGATGCCTATTCCATTCAGTATCAGGTCCGCTATTGGGTCGATATTGCACAGGGTGGGTCCGACACAATCAAGTCCGAAATCATGAAACGGCTTTGGTACCAACTGCGGCGTGAAAATATTTCAATCCCATATCCCGTTCAGGTGCAATACAATGGCGGAGAAATATCAGGAGAAGCATCGCTGGTACCCGTAAAAACTTTTTTGCAAAGAATCGAATTTTTCCAGACCCTCTCTCCCATTGACCGCGACATACTGGTGCAATCCATTACCCCGCTTCAGTTTGCAGGCGGCGAAGTCATTTTCAATCAGTCTGCGGCGGGAGAAACCATGTACATTATCACTGAGGGTGAGTGTGATATCCGCGTGAAAAATTCCACCGGAAAAGAAAAGAGTGTGTCCACGCTGATGCCCGGAGATTTTTTTGGTGAAATGTCGCTGATGACCGGCGAACCCCGCAAAGCAACCGTTGTTGCAAAAACCGATGTCCTTCTTTATGAAATTGCGAAGGGACCCATATTAAAACTTTTGGAAGCAAATCCAAAACTCTCCGAAATTTTCAGCGAACATCTGGCCAGACGGGAAACCGAACGGTTGAAAGTCATTTCAGAACTCGAAACAACTGAAAAATTCGAAGTGGAACATCCCCCCACCGCCAAACAAATTTTGCAGAAGATCAAAGCTTTCTTTAGGATTTAGTGCTCAAGGTCACCCTCTCCCTAACCCTCTCCCCTCGAGGGAGAGGGAAGGGTGAGGGGGAATTTTTTTAAAAATTTATTTCTCAACAGAAACCATGTCGGATGGGAGAGAGATTTCAAAAGTGGACCCTTTCCCTATTTCAGAAGTTACTTGGATATCTCCTCCCATGGCTCGCAAACGTTCGCGCACAAGATAAAGTCCATCGCCATTTCCTGAAACGTTCCCTGCAGATTTTTCGCGAAAACCTTTTTCCCAGACTTTTTCGGGCTCGGCTATTCCGTGGCCATCATCTGAAACCGTAATTTTTTTATCTTTCGCGTTCCAACTCACTTTGATTGTCACTTCTTTTCCATCAGCATGTTTGATGGCGTTATTAATTAATTCTCCGAGGCTGGTCCCCAGTGTACTTCTTTGTTCATCGCCCATTTTCAGGATAATGCCGTGGGGCACATCAATTTGGAGTTTGATTCCCATAATATGGGCCAACACATTTTGCATGACCGCCTGATGTACAATTCTCAAAAGTTCATCGGGGCCGGTCCCCATGAGGCCCGTTCTTACAAGCAGGTCCCGGAGATGCATCTGGATGGTCTCTCTTTGTTCCGGTGCCACCGGTTTTAATCCGCTCTGTCCCGTCAGGGCAAAATAATTGAGACGATTGTCGATATCATCGTGAAACATTGCTGAGGCTTCGGGATCGGTTTTCCACTCTTTATTTCTTTCTTCCATTTGTTTCTCAAACGCATCCACAAAAGCACTGACTCCCCATGAAAAGTCGACCATTCTTCTGCAAATTTCTTTTAGTGGTTGGTTCTCCTTGAGAGATTCAATGATTTGATCGTGCTCTTTCTGAAGCATTCGATGGACCATCTGTGCCAATTCTTTACGAGTTGTTATCTTAGCCATTTGTTTGATCTCTCTCCAAACCTTCAAAAGAGTCCATGCGGGCCCCGCCATTTCTGAAGTCCCTCCCGAGATTTCAGAAAGATGTTGCCAAGCTGTTTCTCCTTCAACCATGGCTCTCACGGCAAGTTGTCCCAAGGCGGCCATGGCTTTTGGTCGATCCACACCCTCCGCCAGCGCACGCCATTTCTTCAATTCTACTTCCGATTTTTCTCTGAAAGGCCCGATGCGAAGAACAATGATCTCATCTGCCTCGACCGAATGCAGAGTCAAACCCAGTATGGAGAGAGACATCTTCAATACCGGATCGTTCTTCGGATCCGGCGGCCAGGGTGAATCATGCAGGGCGATTTCTTTTTCAATGCTATCTGCGGCTGTTTTTTTGGAGAAGGTTACCAACCAGACACCTCCCTCTTCCAGACTCTGTGAAGCGGGATGGTGGGCGCGTATCCACGCGACAAAATTTTTGGCCAATTCAGCTTTGATAAAATTTTCCGGATAGGAGTTTCCGCCAAAAATAGTTACTTCTGAAAAACTCTGTGCAGAAGGGATGGCATCGATGGCCTTTTGCCAAGTCATTTTTTGTTCGCGAAAATCCGAAATCCCCGCTTCCGTTTCCAACTGAATAGCGGTCCGCAGTTGTTCCACCGAGCTCTTTAAATCATGAACCAAAGTTTTAAATCTTTCTTCGCCCGGATTGGGAAAAAGCCCCAACAGGATTTTTTTCCGCTCATCGAAGTTTTTTTGGAAAGCTACGTCAATCTGTATCAAACTTTCGATATCATCTTTAGGTAAACGCCGTATGGCTTGCTCCTGCCGTTCGAAGAGTGCGTAAAAGTCATCGAAAATATTTCGTGCCATTGCAAGGCGTTCTGACACGGTCCGGTCGGACGCATGAGAAAACCGGTCCATAGGCTCTGATCCCTCCCCTATTCCCAGACGAACAGCGGCAGTCTCTCCTGTTTCTGCGCTTGAGGCAGAAAAGCCGACACCGTTTGGTGCTACTTGCAAATGGGCAAGGAGTTGAGCCCTTACCGCTTCGGGAGTGGCAAAACGGACGAATGGCTGGGGGGCCGGTTTCGAAACCGTTCGAGGCCAAGGCAAACGCGCCACCGCCATCAGCCAACGTTGTTTCAATTCCGGATTCGTCGCAAATTTTCTCAACTCACCCGCAATCAAAAGACGGAGATTATTCCAATCAACAGATCGTCCTGATTGATAGTTTCTCAAAAAAGAAGACGTAGCGGGAAAAAGAGCGGAGGGATCACTGCCGGTCGCTAAAAATCCCCCTTCGAGCAGAGCCAAATTCTCAATAACTCCCTCCGCTGAGGAGGCGCCAGCAATAAAATCGGCTATCTGAGCCGCATCCATCATCCCATTGTTTGTTAAAAAAAATTCGCCACCCACGTTTTGGTTCCTCTCCTATAGTTATCGGAAATTCTTCGAATTTGTTGCTTGCTAAAAACATGAGTTCTTGTCTATAGACAAATGCTTTTATGAAACCAACACTTTATACCCTTTCCAATGGCTTAAAAATCGTTCTCGAAGAAAATCATACCGCCCCCGTCATTTCGTTTAACGCGCTTGTTTGCGTGGGGAGCGCGGACGAAACAGAGGACGAGGCCGGAATCTCCCATTTAATCGAACATATGCTCTTCAAGGGAACGCCCACCCGCCCCGTGGGAACCATCGCGCGCGATGTGGAAGGGGCCGGCGGAGATATCAACGCCTACACCTCTTTCGACCAGACCGTTTATTACATCAACATGGCTACTCGTTTTGCCGACAGGGGGTTGGAAATTTTAACCGACGCCATTCAAAACCCCACTTTTGATGCCGCTGAACTGGAGCGTGAAAAAGAAGTTGTGCTTGAAGAGATTCGCCGCGAAAGAGACAATCCCTCCCGTTTTGTGGGGGAGATGCTCTTTCAAAAAGCGTATCTGAAGCACAGTTATGGGCGCCCTATTATCGGTTTTGAAAAAACAGTCAAATCTTTTTCCCGGGAAAAACTGTTTGAATATTTTCACCGCTGGTACACACCGAAGAATATGTCGTTCATTGTTGTCGGTGATTTTGAATCGGAAAAACTGCTCAAAAAAATCGAGAGAAGCTTTGGACCATGGACCATGGACCATGGACCATGGACAGGAAACAAAACGCGCATCGAAGAACCACCGCAGTTAAAAACGCGCATGACAATATCGCCCGATAATATTCAAAGCATTCATTTCAATTTGGGTTTTCACATTCCTGAAATCACACACGCGGATGTGCCCATCCTTGATCTTTTATCCCATCTTCTGGGAGGCGCAAAATCCTCTAAACTGGAACAAATTTTAAAAGAAAAAAAACGGCTCGTGCAGAATATTTATTCCTATGCCTACACACCCAAAGACCCGGGTTTGATGATGCTTGGCGGACAACTTAATATTTCACAAGCCGTCCCCGCGTTTCAAACATTATGGGAAATTATTGAGCGCTTTCAGGCAGAAGGTCCCACCAATGAAGAATTGAAACGCGCAAAACACAACATCCGCGCCAATGAAATTTATGAAAAAGAAACAGTCGGAGGTTTGGCCGGGAAATTGGCTTATTTTTTGGCAACGGCACAAAGTCTTGATTTTGAAGAACAGTATTATCAAAGATTGCAAAATGTCACCGCGGAGGAAGTAGCCCAAGCGGCAGAGCGATATCTAAAACGCGAAAACATGACCGCCGCTCTTTTGATTCCGGAAAAAGAAGACAATAAAAACGTGCGCGCAAAAATTGAGGCCGCGCTGGAAAAATCTTCCACTCACGCGAAAAAAATAGAAACCAAACCACACATCATTAAAACCGAACCCCATCTTGTAAAACTTCCCAATGGAGTAAAACTCATTCTTAAAGAAGATCACGATTTGCCGATTGTTGCGGTGTGCGCCACTTCTCTGGGGGGAATTCTGGCCGAGAATAAAATCAACAACGGCATTAACTCACTCATTGCACAGTGTTGGACCAAAGGCACAAAAAGACGCACTCCCCTGCAAATAGCACACGCCGTGGAAGAGATGGCGGGTCAGATGGACGGTTTTAGCGGAAAAAATTCTTTGGGACTTAAAGCAGAATTCCTCAGCGAATATCTCCACGAAGGACTCAATCTTTTCTGTGAGGTCTTGCTGGAACCAAAATGGGATCCCAAAGAAGTGGTCAAAGAAAAAAAACTGGCGCTCGAAGCATTAAAAAATCAGGAAGACAATCTTTCTTCGCTGGCCTTTATCCATTTTCAAAAAAATCTTTATCCCACACATCCCTATGGAATGCGCATGCTCGGTTCAAAGGAATCACTTGGGAATCTGACTCCTAACAAACTGAAAAGTTATTACCAAAAATTGATTACTTCGAAAAATCTCGTGATGGGGGTTGTGGGTGATTTTGATTCCGATGAAATTGTAAAATATCTGCAGGAAAAACTGAAACGGCTTCCCAACACAAAAGCAATTCAGACAAAACACAAAGAAGATCCAAAACCCAAATCGATCCAAAAAATTGTCACCAAAAAAGAAAAAGAACAGGCGCATGTGGTCTTGGGATTTATGGGCACCACCATGGATAGTCCGGATCACCCCGTGCTCACGGTTCTTAATGCGATTCTCTCGGGACAAGGCGGTCGTCTCTTTTTGGAATTACGCGACAAGTTAAGCCTCGCCTATTCGGTCACTTCTGTTTTGCACGAAGGGATGGACCCGGGTTATTTCGCCATTTATATCGGAACGGAACCTTCCAAAGTCCCCACCGCGTTGAAGGGAATTGAAGTGGAACTCAAAAAAATCATCACCGATTTGGTCACAAAAGAGGAATTTGAAAGAACAAAAAATTATTTGGTTGGAACCTACGAACTGGAACTGCAAAAAAATCTTTCCTTGGCGCAAGGCTATGCTTTCAACGAACTTTACGGAATGGGTTACGAAGAAGTAAAATGCTATCCGGAAAAAATCATGAAAGTAACAAGGGAAGATGTTCTGCGCGTCGCCAAAAAATACATCGATCTGGATGCGTACGTTTTATCGATTGTCGCACCTTAATTTTTCTTGATTGAGTCGCCTTTCAACCACGCTTCGATTCCATACAGCGGGATTTCTCTGATTTTTGAATGGTAGGAAAATTGGTTCTCGGAGATTTTTAGTCCATATTTGGAGGCAGGATGTGTATCTAAAAATATCTGCATGCTTTTCAAGCCCCCGCGCACGCCAGATTTGATTTCCACCGGAACTATCTCCCCGCCTTTTACAAACAAAAAATCGACTTCAGCATTGCTCGATGGAGATTCCTTGTGCCAGTAATAGAGTTCTTGTCTTATCTTTGGCGGCGAGTAGGCCATAAACTCTTGGGCTACAAGTTGCTCTGCAATCGCACCTATATTTGCAATTTTCAATTTCATGACCACCCAGCTCTTCAAATCGAGACCTAATATTCTCTGTGCAAGCCCGACATCGAAGAAAAAAATCTTGAACTTCTTTGTGTCTTTTGCGGCCCCCAGAGGCACTCCTTGACCAGAAGAATGATAAACTGGCAAAGCAATGCCTGCCTTTTCCAAAAGAGAAAGTGCATTTTTTATTGGTTGCAAATTCATATCCGGGTCGACGTTCGTGTATTTAAATTTCCTGCCAAGCTGGAGAGGAATCGCGTCAAAAACCTTCGTAACATATTCTATTTGTTGGCGCCTGGCATATTTGATGAAGTCCTGAC
Source organism: Deltaproteobacteria bacterium (assembly GCA_016213065.1). Lineage (NCBI taxonomy): Bacteria > Pseudomonadati > Myxococcota > Myxococcia > Deltaproteobacteria bacterium. Next base: position 14,611 of record JACRBV010000061.1, on the reverse strand, counting down.
GATAGGTATTGATGATTTCATCCTGTGCCTCCTGACACAACATTATGTCTTTGTAACTAATCCATGCCTGAACCACTGCTGGCATGCCGCCAATGCACATATAGGTTTTTAATTGTTCAAGAATTTGATGATGAATCACCGGATCAACTTCGGATGTTAAAATATTTTGCCGCAAATCATCCCTGCCGATGGCGATCAGGTATTCCCCAAAGGAAATTGGAAAAAGATGCAAAAATTGCACACGACCGACCGGCAAACCGGTTTTTTCCAGAACAAAATCAATCAAGGAACCCGCGGCAATAACGTGGAGATCGGGAAGTTCTTCCTTAAAATAGCGCAGGGATGCAATTGCATTTTCGCAATCCTGAATTTCATCGAAGAACAGGAGAGTCTCACCGGGAATAATTTTTTTCCCCGAATAAAGCGAGAGGCGGTCAATGAGATCAGCGATTCTAATGTCGCCCTCAAAAAAAATCCTAGCGTCTTTTTCTTTTTCAAAATTGATCGAAACAAACGAGGAAAAAGTTTTTCCAAATTCTTGAACCGCCCATGATTTACCCACTTGTCTTGCCCCTTTTAAAACAAGGGGCTTTCTCAATGGATGGATTTTCCATTGTTCCAATTCATTTAAAATATCTCTAAACATAACAACATGTTACAAAAATAAACTAAAAAATACAAGGCATATTTTGACAGGAAAGTTGATTTTTTATGGGCATAATACGATGAGAATATTTAAAAAAGTCTGGCATAAAACAGAGAGAAATTTTAAACCAAGGCCCTTCTGAATCCATTCAGCGGGCATTTTTCACAACGCGGTTTGGTGCGGCAAAAATCTTTGCCGATATTGACCAGTTGGGCGTGGTATTCGTTGTAAAACACAACATCGGGTTTGAAGTGGGTCATCAAAAGTTTCTGCAACGCATGATAGTCGATATCTTTTTTCGCTAGATCATGACGGGAAAAAATCCGTTTCGTATACGCATCAATCACAAAAATTGGTTTTCCCAGAGCGTACAACAAAATTGAATCGGCCGTTTCGGGGCCGACTCCATTCACCGCCAACAATTTTTGGCGAAGTTGATCTAATGGCTGGCGTTTGAGTTTTGAAATATCGCCCTCACATTCTTCCAATAAAAATTTCAGAAAATTGCGGAGACGTTGGGTTTTGACCCGAAAAAATCCGGCCGGACGGATTAAATTCGCCAACACCGTCGGCTTCAGATGATATAACTTGCGAGGTTCCAAAAGATTTTTCTTTTTAAGATTGATGATGGCTTTTTCAACATTCGTCCATGCCGTGTTTTGTGTCAGGATCGCCCCAACCATCACCTCAAACGGAGACTCCCCGGGCCACCAATGCAGAGGGCCATAATGCTTGTGCATCCTTTTATAAACTTCTCGAAGTTTGAGCTTCAATCTTTTTTAGGCTTGCGGAGTTGATTCCGGCGCTGGTGTTGCCGGAGCTTCTGGAACCGCTTCAGCAGGAGTGGTAGTGGCGGCGGGTGCTTGCGCTACGCCCTTTTTCGAAGCAATCCATGCGGTATAATGAGGCTCGCAGATTCCAAATTTGAAGATCGGCTTGCGGCAATTTTCTTCACCGCAAGTTTTATAACGCGCCTTTGTGGGCATTTCACCCCGACGCCATTTGTTATAATGTACGCTACAATATCGCTTTGCACGATAGGGACGTTTGCAGGCTTCTACTTTGCATTTTTTTGTTTCACTCATTTTTTCTCTCCTTCTTTCGATTTTTCTTTGATCAATTTTTCAAACTGTTTGCGGTCTTTCTCACTGACTTCATCATGCCGAATTTCCTCACCCACCGAACTCAAAAATCCCCCGACAAAAGTCTTCATATCTCTGAAACTGTCTTTGTAATTGCCCGAAGTCACAAAACTCACAGCAACCTTATAAAGCGGTTCCCCGTGAATCTTGTAATTGGCCGCCCAATAAACGGCCACCACAGTCAGAGCCAACAAAATAAGATTTTTGATCCCCCTCAGGATAAACACGCGCCAGTCATCGCTACTTCAAGGGCTTCTGTCAACCAGTAATTCGTTGTTTTCCATAAACTTTCTTGCTAGAGTGATCTCTCAATGGCAAACCCACGCATCCTTATTGTTGATGATAATCCGGTTAATGTTGAACTCCTGAAAGCTCAGCTAAAGCCTTATAATTACACGCTGGATACCGCTTATGATGGTGAAGAAGCTTTAATTAAAATTCAGCAAACTCTTCCGGATTTGGTGCTTCTTGATCTCATGATGCCCAAAATTTCGGGTTACGAAGTCTGCCGCGCTGTTAAACAAAACAAAGACACGCAATTTATTCCTGTGATCGTCATCACCGCCCTTTCCGAGTTGGACGACAAACTCAAGGCCATTGAACTGGGCGCCGATGATTTTTTGGTCAAACCCTTTAACAAACTGGAGCTAACCACCCGGATCAAATCACTTCTCTCTCTTAAAGCGTTACATGACGACGTGGATCGTTCCGAGAATATTCTTTTTAGTCTCGTCAAAGCACTTGAAGCAAAAGACTCCTATACGCGCGGGCATTCGGAAAGAGTCGCCTATTACGCCACCACATTGGCTTTGCGGATGGGTCTGCCTGAAAAGGAGATCGAAATTTTGCGAAGGGGCGCGCTGTTGCACGATATCGGCAAAATTGGTGTCAAGGAAGAGGTGTTGCTGAAACCGGGAAAATTATCTTTCGAAGAAATGGATCTGATCAAAACGCATCCGTCGGTTGGTTTTGAAATTTGCAAACCATTGAAATCGCTGTCTCCTTGTTTGTGTTGTATTCGCTCCCATCATGAACGAATGGACGGAGAGGGATACCCGGACCATCTCGCGGGCAAAAATATTCCTTTACCTGCCAAAATTATTTCCGTGGTGGACAGTTTTGATGCCATGGTAACCGACCGCCCCTACCGGAATAAAATGTCGCAGGAACAAGCCGTCGCCATCTTCACAAAAGAAAGGAAAGAGGGTCAATGGGATGTAGATGTTCTCGACGCTTTCCTTGAAAATCTCAGGAAGAAAAAGTGATCACTTTTCTGCATCGCCCCTATGTCTTTGCGTTTCTGTTTGTCTTTCTGATTTTGGCCACGCTTCACATCGGTCTCTGGCGCACCTTGATTTGGCTGATTTGGGGCTATTTTACAGCGCTTCTCTCGGAAGCTTCCTCCATTCGAAATGGTTTTCCGTACGGTATTTATCATTATATATATGACAATCTGCGCGGAGAAATTCTTGTCTTCGGCGTACCGATTTGGGATTCCGCTTCTTATGCTTTTATCGCCTATGCCTCTTTCGCCACCGCATGGTTTCTGGTGGAACCTTACTTTTGGGTTCACGTTGCTCGTAGAAATTTGCTCAGCGAGCAGAGCGAGCGTGAGGGGGAGGCTCCAATGGCTTTGCCATTGGAGGGAGCGACGCGAGCCCCTATAATAGACCCTCATGTGTCGCCATCACGGCCTTTTGCGGTTGCAACCTTGGGCGCGTTTTTGATGATGCTGGCGGATATGGTAATTGACCCCGTCGCAAATCTTGGTGAAAAATGGTTTCTCGGAAAAATTTATTTTTATCCCCACGGCGGAGAATATTTCGACGTCCCGCTCACAAACTTCGCCGGTTGGTTTTTGGTGGCCTTCGTGATCCTCACGGGTTTTCAGCTTATGGAAAAATTTATTTTTGCACGGATGAAATTGCCGGTCTTTGGCGCCAAACGCTTCCCCTTCCAAGCTTTGCTGGGTCCGGCATTTTACTTCGGCATTTTGGGATTTAATCTAACCATGACGTATTGGGTGGAAACTTATTCCCTGTTTGCCGTGTCCGCGGGAATTTGTACTGGAATATTCTTATTGCTGATGCGGAAATTAAAGTATAGAGCGCGTTAAGTGGCTCTCTTTTTAAAAACAGTTTTTTCAAGGCGTTCAATTCTGGCAAAAAGCCCCTTTTTTTCTCCCAATAAAGCATCGCGTAAAATTTGATTTAGAATTGATTGGTATTTGCTTCCAGACTCTCGTGCCAGTTGTCTCAACATATCAAGAACCTCATCATCAAGATGGGTTGTGATTCGAATTTTGGCCCGCTTAAATTCTTCTTCTGTCAAAACCGGCCCTTTAATTCTCTTCATCTTATAGGGATTCGGTATTTTTTCTTTTTTCATAAAACTTTCTCCATTTTCTCCAGACAGCGGCTCCAAAAATACGGATTGTATTACCCTCCTGAGTGTAACGAACTGTCAGAACAATTCCGTTTCGGATTTTTCCCACGGCATAATAGCGATTCTCTTCCGATGAATGTGCCAAATCCTCGAAATGCACAATTTGAGGATCCTTGAAAACCTCGGTCGCTTCTTTAAAAGAAAATCCATGTTTGCCCATATTTTTAATTTCTTTATTATTATCCCACTCAAAAATGTAATCTGTCATGATAGTATGTATTTATATGTATATTGTCAATACTTTAAACGGGTATTACCGATCCATGTCTTTAGATAAAGCAAAAAGGAGGCCAGCGAGTGGTTGAATATAAAGGGACTTGATGGGAGCGGGTGTATGAAAGTCGTCGGCAGAAAACGGAATCGATGCAGTTTAACTAAGGTCTGGCTTCTTGGTGTTCGATGCCGTCGAAGGAGAGAATTTTGGGAGCCCCTTCCATGATGGTCTCAATACGAACCGGGCGTTTCCAGATTCTGAACAAGGCTTTCAAAGTTTCCTTGGCCCAATCCATTTTCAGGTCTGCGCCTTCATGATTATGTTTGAGCAAAAGCTCGGAGCGATTTTTATAATTGCCGTCGACCACGTTAATGATGGGATAACCAAAGTTGGTGAGTTGAAAGAGAAGCTGTTGTTTGATTTTTTCGAATTCACGCGTCGCAATTTCATAGCGGTCCGCGCTCACATTGAATGCGTAAACAAACATTTTATGTTCGGCGCAAAACTCCGGAGTTAAAAATTCATCTATAAACATCACGTCATTATAAAATTTACGCACTTCAAAAATTTTTTCGCGCCCAAGTCCCAGCTTTCGGTCCCAGTTTTTTTTCTCCCGCATATCATTACATTCACTGTATTCCTTGCCGAACTGCCCCTTGTTCCACCGCTCTTCAATGTTACGTAGCAACTCAAGTCCTATTTTGTATGGATTGATCTGACCCGGTTGCATTGCCACAGTCCCCGAATGATGATCGGCATAATCAATTAGTTCAGAGGGTTTCAAAGCCTTCTCTGTCATGATTTTGCTGTGTACCAAAGTGGCCCATCCTTCATTGATCACCTTTGTCTGCCCTTGCGGGGCAAAGTAGTAGGTTTCTTCGCGGATGATGGAGAGGGCATCGGCTTCCCAATGTTCCAGCGGTGCCTGTTTCAACAGAAAACCCAAAATATCTTTCTGAGGTTTTTCCGGAATATGATGTCTGGCTTTCGCTTCTTCTTCCAGTTTAAGACGCTCCGCCGCCAAAAATTCGGGCGGGTTGATAAATTTTTCCATGTAGGGTTTGGAACGAAGCCGGACGGAATCCGGGTGGATTTCTTGTTCGGGTTCAGTCTGCGATTTTGCATCCATCAAAAGATTATAGTCGATGAGATTTTCCAGTGAAAGACATGCATCAATAAAAGATTCAACTTTATCCATTCCCAAACGATCAATGACACGAACAATACGGGTGCGATGATTGGCCATATCATCCATCATTTTTCGATTGGTGTTCGCAAAATAGAGATTATTTTTGAAAAAATCGCAGTGTCCATACACGTGGGCCATCACCATCTTCTGGTCGACAAGACTGTTGGAATGAAGAAGATACGCGTAACAAGGGTCATTATTGATAACCATTTCGTAAATCTTTGAGAGACCATATTCATAGGATTTGGAGAGGCGCTCGTATTCCATCCCAAACCGCCAGTGTGGATAACGATTGGGAAAGCCGCCATAGGAAGCCACCATGTTGACCTGATTCCAGTCAAGCACCTCGAAAATCACCTCAAAAAAATCGAGGCCAAAATCCTTGGCGTAAACCTTGACCTCCTGCTGTAATTTTGCAAGTTCCGGTGGAAGAGATGGCATTTAAAAAACTCCTTTGTGCTATTTTAGATCCTTCTCCGCCAGAAGCGGATCAGGATGACTTCGCATAGCGAAGTCATTTTCCCTTTCCTAAAAAATCTTTGATGGATGGAACAATCGCTTCCTTGTTCGGGATTTTTGAGATGATCATTTTTTCATTGGCTGAAAACCGCCCCTGCAAATCCTTCAAAAATTGCCCGCTTCCATATTCACTTTCCACCTGCCCGTAACAAAAAACATTGCAGAGAGGAAAAAATTTCTCCTCAAGAAGTTTGAGACATTCTTCGGTATCATTGCCTGACCAGTTGTCTCCATCCGAAAAATGAAACGGATAGATATTCCATTCATTTGCAACGTATTGTTCTTCCAGAATTTTAAGACAAAGTTTGTAAGCTGAAGAGATGATCGTCCCTCCCGACTCGCGCGTATGAAAAAAAGTCTCCCGATCCACTTCTCTGGCGACCGCATCGTGAATGATGTAGCGGGCATCCAGATTTTGATATTGAGAACGAAGCCACGTATCAATCCAGAAAGTTTCGATGCGGACAATTTCTTTTTGTTCGTTACCCATACTTCCGGACACATCTAATATGAAAAAAACAAGCGCCCGACTCTGCGGTTTTGGAACTATTTTCCATGAACGATAAACTCTGTCCTCGCGAATCGGAATGATTTTTGGATTTTTTGGATCATAAGTTCCGGATAAAATATGACGTCTCAACGCTTTCTTGTAGGTTCTTTTAAAATGACGCAGTGATTCGGGACCGCTCGGAGAAATTCCGGAATATTTCGTGTGTTCTGTGACAATGTCGCGATCCCCTTTGGGTTCAATGCGGGGCAACTCCAGTTCTTCACCCAAAATTTCAGCCAGTTCCCCGAGACTGATCTCCACTTCCATAAGATGTTCCCCGGGAAGATTTCCGGCTTTGGAAACTCCTTCACCCTCTTCCCCATCCACGGGTTGACCATTCTCACCTTCCCCCTGACCCACACCACCCTGCTGTTTGGGACCGTAAACAAATTTTGGAATTTCAATTTGCGGCAGAGGAATACTGACAAGGTCTTTTCCCTTTTTTCCAATCATCTCACCATGTGAAATAAACTTGCGCAGTTCCTTCTTGATTTGCCCCCGAAGGATATTACGAAAGCGGGAAAGATCCTGTTCTATTTTGAGAACCATAATGGGATTGTTGAAAAGCGGCCATCTGCTTCGTTGGCGCTTACTCGCGATCCTCACATACCATCAAGGTATGCTCCGGTCGCTCGTTCGCGCCTGCCTCGCATCTGGCCGCTTTTGGACAACCCCCCAAATTGCTCATTTTGTAACACATCTTTAATCTCTCCAAGGTTTAGCCTAAATTTTTGCGCTCTTTGATGTCCCCCCTTGCAAAAATGGAGGCAACATAATGCAAAACATCTGTTGCGCAGGTTTCACAATATCCATAATTCTTGATAAGTCGCGATTTCACGACATCGATTTTTTCCTGAGTATCTTTATCGACGACGTTCGAAACAAGGCTTGTCAATTTGATCGTGTCTTTTTGATCTTCAAACAATTTCAACTCCAGCGCTTTATGGAGACGTTCATTGGTGCGGTAATCGAAACGCTTTCCTTCCAGAGAGAGCGCGCCAATGTAGTTCATAATTTCGCGCCGGAAATCATCTTTGCGGGATTCCGGAATATCAATTTTTTCCTCGATCGACCGCATTAAACGTTCATCCGGTTCCTCATCCTTGCCGGTGTAGCGATTACGAACCTTTTCCCGTTGGGTATAAGCTTTGACGTGATCGATGTAATTGCCGCACAAGCGGGAGATGGCGTCTTCGTCCGCAGAAATGGCGCGCTGAACTTCATTTTTCACAATGTCATCGTACTCCTCTTTCACAAGGGAGAGCATTTCCTTGTATTTTTTGCGTTGTTCTTCACTGCGCATATGCGGGTGATGTTTCAGTCCCCCTTCCAATTCATTCAGCACCATGAAAGGGTTGACACAATTACCGCCAACATCCGCCACGAGCGAGTTTGAAATTTTATCCTGAATGTAGCGTGGACTGATTCCATCGAGTCCTTCGCGAACAACTTCCTTGCGAAGTTCCTTCACATTGTCTTCCGTAAATCCCGGAAGTGTTTTGCCATCGTAGAGCTTTAATTTTTGCATCGAGGTAAGATTTGCTTTCTTGGGATCTTCCAAACGGGTGAGGATGGCCCACATCGCGGCCATTTCGATCGTGTGAGGGGCCATATGTTTTGCCTTCACCTTATCGACACTATAATCTTTCTTATAAACTTTGATCTCTTCGCGCAGTTTGGTGATGTAGGGAATATCAATCTTGACCGTACGATCCCGCAAAGCTTCCATATATTCATTGTTCTGGAGTTTGCGATATTCCGCTTCGTTGGTATTGTGACAAACCACATTTCCCAATCCCGCAACAAAATTGTGATGTTCCACGCACTCGATATCATAAACCCATTCGTCGATGACAGGGCGGCTGTACAATTCCGCTTTGCAACGATGCTGGCGTCTTTCCGGATTCACATAGCGGATGTAATAAACTTCCTTTTTACCCTCATCGGTTCTATCCCAGAATCTGACGCTGAAATCCTTTCCCAAAGTGGACATGAGAAAACCGATTTGCGTGGCCAGAATTTTGGAGGTTGTTGTATAGGAAAAAGCATTGTCCTTGTAATCTTCCGTGGCCACCGCGGCGATATTCTCGTGCATATAGCGGCTCCCATCACCGCAAATCAGTTCCTTCAAAAAAAATTCGCGAAACTCTTCAGGCAGGGCAACAATAAATTCCGGAATTTTTTTGTTTTCTGAATGTTCCCCACAATAATGCGAAAACAGCTGGTAAGCCAAAGTTGAAGAAACATTGAGACGGTGCGCTCCGTGTTTTTCAACATCCATTTCCTGAAATTTGACTGAGCCGGTATAGATTCGGGAAAAAGCTAGGGACAAATCTTCCAGAATTTTCGGGTCTTTCTGGCTCAAAACAATGCCATTGGTATAGCTCAAATCGCGGTCGACGCGCCGGCTATTTCGGGTATGTCCCTCGGTGATATACCACGCAAACACCTTGAGCAGTGAAAACAAATCTTCTTTTTCGATGATATTGTAATCTTTTTTAAACCCGATTTCCTGCGAGGAAGAATCATTTTTGTGAAGTTTGGACATGTAAAGATATCCGTTACGCTCTTCCGTACCGGGCACTTCAAGAGTTATTTTTTCCTGAACGAAGGGAAGTTCTGCGTCGCGCAGAGCCAGCATTTCACGCATCTCAATGGGATAAAAAGTCTTATAATCCGCATCATAAATGGAATGATTTGGGGTCGTGTCAATCACACCCCATTTTTGGACGGAACGCATCATTTCTCCCGTAAACTTGTGGCGAAAAACGGATTTGATATCAGTCCAGCAAGGCTTGTGTGTTTTTATATCCACAGCCAGAACTTTTATGTCTGCGGAATTTTTATCAACCATATTTTGGATCGGCTCAAAATGAAATTTCCCTCTTTCCAGATAGGGAACGGGAGTGTCGGCGGCAACACTATGCCCGATGATCACTTCATCAATATAGGTGTGGGCGAATTTTTTCGGTTTCACCACATGTTCCTGAGAAGCGCCCAGCAGATCATACAAAAAGGCGACATCCAGTTTGAGCACTTCAATGAATTCGATGACTCCGCGATTGGCGATATTGAATTCCCCATCGAAATTAAACGCACGCGGATCAGAGTCGGAACCGTATTCGGCGATTTTTCGATAATTGATATCACCGGTCAGTTCTGTGGAGTCCTGATTTTTTTCGTCCTTCGGTTGGAAGGTGCCGATCCCGATACGATCTTTTTCGGAAAGCACAACTCGTCTCACCTGCACATGTTCCAAAACTTTTTTCCAATCTCCTTTGTACAAACTGAGCAATTCACGATAAATGAAACGGCAAGCGGGGCACAATTCATTGCTGATAACAATTTTTTCTTCTTCGGGAAGTTTGGCGTTGATCGCTGACAACATTTGAGGACGCAACTCTTTGGGAATAATATTGAGAGGCTCTTCGTGCATGGGACAACGAATAACATCCTGAGAACCGAAAATATTGCGGGTGTCGTTCAAACCTTTTTTCATCCATGAAAATGAATAGAGGGCTCCGTCTGGAACGCGCGAATAGGCCTCAATCCCCTTTTTCAAAAGACGAACGATGGTTGATTTGGCACCTCCCACGGGTCCATGAAGCAAAATAATGCGTTTTTCCGGACCATAACGCCGTGCGGCGGCCTGCAAGACATTCACGAGTTTCATCAGAGGAAGGTCAATCCCAAAAAGAGCATCTTTTCCCTTATCAACGGGATCTTCAAAAAATTTGTAATGAACGATTTTCTTTTTGTACTCGGTGTACTCTTCAAACCCGTAGGTCATGATCATGTCGTACATCCGCTGAAAGGCACTGCGCGCGATTTTCGGGTTTTTCTCAACAATTTCAAGGTAGTCGTTAAAAGACCCTTCCCATGCAAGCTCTTGGTACGATTTGGCGTCGGGCCAAGAAGCGTAAATATCGGCTAATTTTGGCATACATTCCCCCCCATGGAAAAAAAGCTAACTGAAAGCTTTAGAGCGCGTAACAAAATGAGATGAGATGCGAGGCGGTCCCGACGAGAAAGGCCGGAGCAGACAAGGCGGGAAAACTTCGTCCAGTGGACGAAGGAAAACCGCCGCGTCAGTCTGCTACCCCGTGAGGACGAGGAGGGCCAACGAAGCAGATCGCTCATTTTGTTACGCGCTTTTAAGTAAAAGTTTAAGGACGACCGCACAATGCGATGTTAACACATCAACTTTAGACCTTTCAAAGACTAAATTGAGTTTTTTACTTTACCGATTTTTCGGTGCCCTTGTCCTGTCCGGAAATCGTGGCACGTATCAACCCTTTTAATAATTTGCTCCGATTCGCATGTCCCAAAAGGGACCGCATATCGTTGTACAGAGAAGGGTCCATGAGGAAAGCACCCAGAGTTCCCTCTCCCTGTTTAACCTTGTCCGCGATGACGCGGATATCACCTGTAGTGGCGTCGATATTAGTCATAATTTCCCGGAAACGTTTTTGATCCACATCTTGCAGAGGCAGTTTATCCATCACCTCGCGCATTTTTCGCATCGTCTCCTGAATTTCTTCCATTGTTTTTTTCCCGACATCGGCCAAGACTGTAATGCCTGTGGCCTCTTGAGTAATAAGGGTATCGCCATTTTTGTGAGCGGCAACACCCGGGGTTCCTGTTGAAATCAAAATATATTTATCCCCCAACAAACCTTGTGTCTGAATGCTTACTTTTGAATCTTTACGAATTTGATCTTCATAAGCTTTGTTGATTTTCAAAATCACTTCAAGCTGGCCACCGGCGGCCCTTTCAGGCGAGGGAAAACGCACCCCATCCACATAACCGACGTTCAATCCGGCCAGTTGCACCACCGCACCCATTCTTAAACCGCTGACATCTTTAAAGATGGCATGCAGGGTATAGCGTTTTTCAAAGAGACTTTTTTCTTGTCCGATGAAAAAAACAGCCGCCATCGTCAGAGCCAAACCTATCGCGACAAAAATACCGACACTCATCAAAGTGGTTCTTTTTAGATTCATAATCCCCCCGCCATTTGTTCTTCATGGTCTTTCTCCGTCATTTTTCCTTCGATAAATCCACGCACCGTTGGATCGGTAGATTTTTTTGTTTCTTCCTTCGTTCCCACAAAACAAATTTTACCGTCTTTTAACAGAGCCAACCGGTCACTCACCGTAAAGGCCGATTCCATATCGTGTGTCACCACAATGGATGTCACTTTGAGTTTTTCCTGCATTTGAATAATAAGCCGGTTGATCCTCTGCGTGTTGGCCGGATCCAAACCTGTGGTGGGTTCATCATATAAAATCACTTTGGGATCGGCCGCGATGGCCCTTGCCAATCCCACTCTTTTTTTCATGCCACCGCTCAAATCCGCAGGCATTCTTTGTTCAACACCCGGCAACCCAATCAAACTCAGCTTTTTTGTAACAATCCGGTCCAACTCATTCTCAGTATAATCAAAATGTTCCCGAAGCGGATAGGCGATGTTTTCTTTTACCGACAAAGAATCAAACAGAGCACCACCCTGAAAAAGCATTCCAAATTGTTTGCGCATCTGAATCAATTCTTTTTCATCCATGGTTGTAACATCACGTCCCTGAAAATAAACAAAACCGCTGTCGGGTTTCAGAACCCCCAACAACAATTTTAAGGCAACACTTTTTCCACTGCCCGAACCTCCAATGATGGTGATTGTTTCTCCTTCATAAATGGTTAAATCCATCCCGTTGAGCACATTTAAATTGCCAAAGGAGATCGAGATATTTTTAAATCGAATAATCGGATTTGCATTTTTCATAATAGCAAAAAAAGTTTCGTTAAAAAGAAATCGGAGACAAAGATTACGGCGGCGCAATAAACAACAGCCTGCGTTGTGGCCTTACCTACTCCTTCCGTTCCTCCCGATGTTGTCAAACCCTGATAACAGGAAATCACACCGATAAAAAAACCGAAAAAAACGGTTTTCATAATCCCTTCCGAAAAATCTTCAAGAATGACCGTCTTCAAAATTTGATCCATGTAAAACCGGCTCGTGATTCCCGCTTCCATCACAGCCACCGCCATTCCCCCATAGACTCCGATGATGTCTGCCATCACCGTGAGTAGAGGCGCTGAAATCACGCAAGCAAGGACTCTTGGAATGACAAGTTTGGTGACGGGATCCGCTCCCATTGCTTCAATCGCCAAAACCTGTTCCGTCACCACCATGGAACCCAATTCCGCCGTAATGCCGGACCCGACACGGGACGCCAGCATCAGGGAAGTCAAGACAGGACCCAGTTCCCGAACAATGGCCAGACCAATCACCTGTCCCACATATAATTTCAGGCCAAAGCGCCCAAGACCCACCGCCAATTGCAGAGCCATGACCATCCCCGTAAAAACGGCGACCAAGGCGACCAAAGAAAAAGACCTGCTTCCAATGGAGGCAATTTGATAAATAAGGGCTGAAAAATCGAGACGATAATGAAACAAATTCCTGACAGTGCGAAAAGCAAGAGCCGCAACACCGCCAAGATATTCCAGAAAAGGGACCAGATAATTCATTAATAGTTAAAACCTTTCACAAAACTTTCAAAATCAGCGGAGGTTTGAGGACCCGCCTTTGGATTTGAAACCGCCCAGAAATCAAATTGGCATTGATTTTTTTTGATCACCAGAATGTTTAACTGAACGGGTACACCATCGAGCGCCGCTGAATAGATGCTATAAAGAGCGTCCCTTTCACTTAACATCCAGTTTGCCTGTTTCTGTTTTTTTACATTCTGAAGTTCGGACAAAACTTGTTCCGTTAAAATGTTGAGGGCTAAATCTTCAAAAGCCGCGCCACAAATAGCTTCCGTGACAATACTGGCGCCGGTGATTTTGTTGCGAAAATAGATGCCGGCTTTATTTTTGGAAGTAGTCTGCTTCCATTCTGCAGAAAGAGGACCCACACGATAAAAACGATCTTTTGAAAGGTAAATACTTTGTTTGCGATAGGTCAAAGCATGAAACGAACGGGGGACGCTAACACAGCCCGCAAAAAATAAAAAAAGACAAAGAGCCCAAAGTCTTGAATTTAACAGTTTCTTCTCCACGACTTTGGCACTAATATAAAACCCGAAAAAAGAAAATGATGGAATTACACAATGTTAAGGAAGCAGTGCGGCAAACGGTCCTTCGAACCGGAAGGGATACAAACAACGTTCGTCTTATTGCGGTCAGCAAGGGACAGTCTCAGGACAAAATCCATGAGGCTTTTGAGGCGGGGCAAAGAGATTTTGGCGAAAATTATGTGCAGGAATTGATGGAAAAGACTCAAGGCTTATCGTCGAAAATCTATTGGCATTTTCTTGGTCATCTTCAAAAAAACAAGGTCAACAAAGTGATCGGCAAAATCGCGTGGCTTCATTCCCTCGATTCTTTGGAACTGGCTTTGGCCATCAACAAAAAATCTCTACAGGAGGTGGTGGAAAATGCGGGTCCTGCCAGCCGCACGGCGTGCGTCTCCCCGAAAAGGGGGCCCTCGCACCCCGCACGGCTGTCACCCGCATTTTCCACCACACTTTTGCAACCTCTGAAATGTCTTCTGGAAATTAAATTATCGAAAGAGACAACCAAAACAGGACTCACCCCTTCCGCCGCTTTTGAGCTCATCCCCAAACTCAATGATCTTTCAAATATTGATCTCTGCGGTTTGATGACGATTCCCCCTTTCGATGACGATCCGGAAAAATCGCGTCCGTATTTCCGTGAACTTTTTAACCTTCTCAAAGAGATGAATCAGCGTTATCTTTATAAAATCAAATTGACAGAGCTCTCCATGGGAATGAGCCACGATTTTAAAATTGCTATCGAGGAAGGATCCACCATGGTACGCATCGGCTCCGCGATATTCGGAGAAAGAAAGGGAAAATAATATGCACGCGTTAGTTTATTT
>JACRBV010000060.1 GCA_016213065.1 Deltaproteobacteria bacterium | reverse complement strand
GCTTTATATCCCGTTCGTTAAAATTGCCTGCGCGAAACCCCAAAATTCTCCTCACACAACTTTTTCACCACATTCTTCAAACAACATTTACTGTATGAAGTCAACCCTTTGAGGCAAGAAGTTTGGCCGTCTCTTCAATTAATGTTTTCAAACCTTCCCTCTTGGCCGCGGATATCGACAAAACATTTTTCTTAAGTTTTTTAAAAATAGCTTCGGCCTCTTTTTTGCGTTCATGGGCTTCCGGGATATCCATTTTTGTCAAAATAATCAGTTCCGGTTTTTTGGCGAGATCAGCACGGTATGCTTTTAATTCGGTCCAAATCGCCTTGTATTGTTGCAAAGGGTCGGTGTGCTCCGAGTCGGTAATGTCGATGAGATGGAGCAACACGCGTGTTCTCTCAATGTGTTTGAGGAATTGAATTCCCATGCCGGCCCCTTCGTGAGCGCCTTCAATCAAACCGGGGATGTCGGCCACCACAAAACTTTTTTCCACATCAACTCGCACCACGCCCAGATGGGGAACTTTTGTTGTAAAAGGATAATCGGCAATTTTGGGACGCGCATTTGAGATGGCGGAAATGAGAGTTGATTTCCCGGCATTTGGAAAACCAATCAACCCCACATCGGCCAGAAGTTTTAATTCAAGAAGAATGCGGCATTCTTTGCCGGGGGTTCCCTTATTGGCAAAATCGGGAGCTTGACGGGTGGAAGAGGCGTAGTGCGCATTGCCGTGCCCCCCTCTTCCCCCTTTCGCCACCACAAATTCCTGATTCGGTTTTGTAAAATCAATCAATACGGTTTTAGAATCGGGATCTTTGACAACCGTTCCCACAGGTACAACAATCGCCACATCTTCGCCCGACTTGCCGTACATGTTTTTCCCTTTACCATGTTCTCCGTTCTGTGCTTCGAAATGTTTCCGGTATTTCAGATCCATCAAAGTGGTAATGCCAGCTTTGGATTTGACAATACAACTGCCGCCGTGTCCCCCATTGCCTCCATCCGGACCTCCACGGGCGACATATTTTTCCCGGCGAAAACTGACACAGCCGTCTCCACCATCCCCTGCTTTGATTTCAATAATAGCTTCGTCAATAAATTTCATTTCGTCCTTGGTGATTACGTGAGTGGTGAAAAATGCGGGTCCTGCCAGCCGCTCGGGGTGCGTCTCCCCAAAAAAGGGGCCCCTCGCACCCTCTGCGCGGCTGTCACCCGCATTTTTCACCACTCACGTAATCATTAACGTGCTTCATATCTCAAATAAAAAAGCCCTCATAAGAGGGCTGAGAACTTAAATAATTAAACACTCAAACACCTAAACACTTTTTTGCGGATAAATGCTGACCTGCCTTTTTGTTTTTCCCTTGTTTTCAAAAGTTACAATGCCATCGATCTTTGCGAAGATTGTCCAATCTTTACCCACGCCAACATTCAAACCGGGGTGGATTTTTGTACCGCATTGTCTTACCAAAATATTTCCCGCTTTGACAAGCTGACCGGAATAGCGTTTCACACCACGGCGCTGGCCGTGACTATCTCTTCCGTTTTTTGTCGATCCACCTGCTTTTTTATGTGCCATAATCGCTCCGCTCAAAATTAAAAATCAAAAACCAAAAATTAAAAATCAAAAATCAAAATTAAAATTAAAACAAAATTTTATTTACTTTTAACAAAGTAAAAGTCTGTCTGTGACCCTGTTTTTTGCGATATCCTTTGCGGCGTTTCTTTTTCAAAATTAAAATCTTTTTGTCTTTTCCCTGTTCCAGAATTTCGGCCTCTACTGTGGCGCTGGCCAAAAAGGGATTTCCCAATTTCAGTTCTCCCTCACCCCCGACCAAAAGCACCTTGTCGAGAACAATTTTAGAACCGATTTCTCCGTCTAATTTTTCGACGGAAAACTTGAGTCCTTCGGCTACTTTGTATTGATGACTTCCATTAGCAACAACCGCGTACATAAAAACTCCTTTGGAGGGCGTGTAGTTAGCGGATTCACCCTCTTAAGTCAACCTCCTAAGCAACTTTTCTGGGGATTTGCCGATAACTATAATGAGAGGAAGGTTGGATGAGAAAAATAGCATTATTACTGATTTTATTGGGTATTTTTATATTTTCAATGTCTGTATTGGCTCGGGAGAACGATCATTTCAATTTGAAAGACAAAGATCCCACCCAAGACCGTGATGCAAAAACCGATTCACGTACCAATTTTGACTCGTGGGAATCGGAGAGAAAAATTCGACAAAATTTTGCCCCGATGCGAACCGTTCCCATCTATCACGATAATTCCATGAATGTGGAAATAGGCCCCGCCCAAATTGAATTCCGGTTTGCCCTTTAAATTTAAAGGTAGGATTTCAGAGAGCCTTCACGCCAGACATCAATCGTTGCGCAATGAAAAGACCCGCCAAAAGTATTGAAATTTCGGAAGGGACAACGAATTGGTTTGAGTCCCAGATTTCTCATTAACTTGAATAACGGTTCATCATGAGTTTCCACAAAAACTCTCTCTGTATCAATCATGATCACATTCATGCTGACCCATTTGCTGGTCATGTAGAGGGGATGACTGTCGGGAATAACCGGTTGCGGGGCCGGCACAATATCCCAATGTTTTAAAATTCCTTTTTTGAGTTTTGCCACGACAGACGGCGGAACCCATACCGGATTCGCGAGCAACAATCCCGGTTTTAATAAAGTCAGGGTTGTATCGATGTGCATCCGGTGGGCATTTGGGACATCGATAACATGAACGTGATACGCATCGCCCAAAAATTTTTCGAGCCACTCAATCCCTTTTCGATTTGTTACATGACTTTGCAAGGCAAGAATATCTTTTCCCAATCTTATAAAATCGGCCGCTTCAAAAATCGGTTCTTCTTCCGTAATCACGGACTGAAATTGATCTTCCGAATATCTCCAACCCGCGGTGTAATCTTTTTCCGTCATTTGCGGCAAAGACGGAATAATCCATTCCGCACCGCGACTCTCATATTCCTTCATCAATGTTTGATATGGAATACTTTCATTGCGACGGGAACGCCATGACATCGGCGCTTCAATTATTTTATTTCCTATCAAAAGAAATTTGTCGCGCGGCATGGCGGCATAAAATCCACCTTTTGTTTTCCAGTGCGCGGTTTCAATCGGCTTGGAAAAAAGATTTCCCGGCAAATCGGGACGGCGGACTTTCACCCCTTCCGCTTCTAAAATATGGACGAAGGTTTCTAAATCTTTATTAGCGGCGTCGATTTGTGCTTGAGGAAACGGTTTCCCGGCATTCTTCTGAAAAAACTCCCAATATTTTTGGGGCATGGTCGCCTGAATCATCGGAAGGGGTTCATCGGACACCACCGCCCCCTCAATGCGTCCCACCACCACCTCTTTTAAAAGATCCCACTCCGTGTGGGCGCCAAACGATTCGGATTTTATACGACTTCGGGGTACCATAATAGATATGGTACTATGGATACGCACTTGACGCCATTAACCTTATGGTCTCTTTTTTTGTCATCCCTGCGAAGGCAGGGATCCAGTGTTTTTCAGATTTTCTGGATTCCTGCCTTCGCAGGAATGACGACATGTTAGGAGTCACTCTTTAGGGTTTCCGCTTTTGCTTCGGCTACATCGAATTGTTCCAGATGATAATCTGAGACGGTCTTGACACTGATTCTTTTTTTGTATCGCTCTTCCAGAGCCTCGAGCCATTTGCGCTCTTCGTCGTAAAGCATGTTGGCGACATTGGGATGTACATACACAACAATCTGTTTTCCTTTGAGTCCTTCCATTTCGCGCTGGATCTCACGGAAAATTTCGTAACAAACGGTTGTGGCACTTTTTAGATAACCTTTTCCTTCGCAATAAGGACATGGGTCTGTGAGCTGGCGGCGCAAATCTTCGCGGGTTCTTTTGCGCGTCATTTCCACAAGACCGAGATCGGAAATTTTGGTGATCGTGGTGCGGGCGCGGTCGGCTTTCAGCGATTCTTTGAGAGAGTTGAAAACTTTTGTTTTGTCGGCATGGCGTTCCATGTCAATGAAATCGAGAATGATGATACCGCCGAGACTGCGCAAACGAAGCTGATAGACAATCTCCCGAACTGCTTCCAGATTTGTTTTGAGAATTGTGTCATCCAGATTATGGCGCCCCACAAACCGACCCGTGTTAACGTCAATGGCGGTGAGTGCTTCCGTCTGTTCAATAATAATGTAGCCTCCGCTTTTGAGCCAAACTTTCTGACCAAGGGCCCGCGTGATTTCAATTTCAATACCGAAATGATCGAAAATCGGTTCTGTTCCCTGATAGAGTTGGATCGAATTTTTGAGACTCGGCATGAAAGCGCTGATGAAACTGATGACGCGGTCATAACCTTCTTTATTATCGATCACGAGACGATCAATATCGGGCGTGAAAAGATCGCGCACGGCGCGGAGCAAAACATCCAGCTCTGCATGAACTAACGCGGGGGGTTTTGCACCCGCCGCTTTCTGCTCAATTTCGCGCCAAGCTTTTACGAGATATTCCATGTCGGCAGTAATTTCTTCATCGGAAATTCCAACACAGGCGGTTCGGATGATAAAACCACTGCCTTTTGGTCTTGCCTGATCGATCAGTTGACGCAGTCTTTTTCTCTCTTTGGCGTCATCAAGACGTCTGGAAATACCAATGTGATTGACAGTCGGCATGAAAACCGAATAACGACCGGGCAGTGAAATATGGGAGGTGAGTCGGGCGCCTTTGGTTCCCATCGGTTCTTTTTCAACTTGCACCAGAATTTCACGTCCTTCTTTGAGAAGGTCTTCAATTTTGCGATTGCGTGCGTGGGAAAAACGTTTGTGTTTGGGTTGTTCCTCTTCGGGGTCGTCGTCGATATCGACATCAAAACGCGTCAGCTCCTGCACAACATCCGACGCGTGCAAAAAGGCGGTTCTCTCAAGACCAATGTCAACAAAAGCCGCCTGCATGCCGGGCAACACCCGCACCACTTTTCCTTTATAAACATTCCCGACAACGCCCTGCTCTTTGGCCCGCTCAATATAGAGTTCCGAGACCACCCCATTTTCCAAACGGGCGACTCGCGTTTCACCAAGGGTGACATTTAAGATGAGTTCATTGGCCATAACATCGGCGCTTCTGCCACAGAAGGCGGGGGAACACAAGGTGATTGACAGGCGGTGATATATTTGTCATTGCCCGCAATAACAAAAAATAATGAACCAAATTGAACAGGAAATTGCCCGGATTTTGCTGGATGTCGGCGCCGTCACACTTCGCCCCGATCAACCTTTCACTTGGGCTAGCGGTATCAAATCTCCAATCTACTGCGACAATCGTCTTTTGATGTCTTATCCCGAAGCCAGACGGCGAGTACGCGAAGCTTTCTGTCATCTCATCAAGGAAAAAATTCCCAATGTGGGACTCATCGCCGGCGTTGCCACAGGCGCTATCGCCCATGCCGCGTGGGTTTCCGACCGTCTCACAAAACCCATGGTTTATATTCGCGCCGCAATCAAAGATCATGGAAAGCAAAATCAGGTGGAAGGAAAAGTCACACCCGGCATTGAAGCGGTGGTGATTGAAGATCTGGTCAGCACGGGAGGATCGAGTATCGCCGCCATTGAAGCACTCCGCAACGCGGGCGCCAAAGTCGATCATTGTTTTTCCATTTTCAGTTACGGTTTTCCGGAAGCCCTCGCGCAATTCAAAAAAATAAATTGTCAACTGACACCACTCACCAATTTTCCAACACTGTTGCAAATTGCAAAAGAGGGACGCATCATCTCCGCCGCACAGGAAAAAAATCTTCTAAAATTCAGTGCTGATCCGTGGAAGTGGTTAGATAAGTGAGCCCACCAAATCGTATGCGTGAACTTGGGTGATCTTCACGGTGGCAAATTGGCCTGCGGGCAAATCGCATTCATTGAGGTAAACAATTCCATCCACATCGGGCGCCTGACCTTCATGACGGGCGGTCATGACTAAATTGGATTCTTTGCTGGGTCCCTCGATTAAGACTTTGATTTCTTTTCCGACCCAGCGTTCATTGCGCTCTTGCGCAATTTTTTGTTGCGATTCCATCAAACGTTTTTTTCTTTCGCGTTTTATTTTTGAAGGAACATCGTCTTTGGATTTTGCGGCGTGGGTCCCCTCTTCTTCTGAATAGGTAAAAACACCGACGTGATCAAAATGTCCCTCTTCGATAAAATCCAACAGTTCTTCAAACGCGGCGTCGGTTTCACCCGGATAACCAACAATGCAGGTGGTACGCAATGTCACTTCGGGAATTTTTGCGCGCACCATTTCAATAATATTGTGAATGTCTTTGGAGGTTCCTTCGCGACGCATGGCTTTTAAAATTGCGTCATTCATATGCTGAATCGGCATATCGAGGTAATTGCAAAAATCCGGTTCCGCCTTCATGAAATCAACTACCTCCATCGGAAAACCGTGCGGATAGGCGTAAAAAAGTCGAAACCATTTTTCACCTTTTAGCTTCACCAATTGTTCCATCAATTTTCGCAATGTCGTTCCATCTTTTTTGTCGCGACCATAGCCGGTGGAGTCCTGCGCGATCAGATTAAACTCTTTTACTCCCTGTTGAATAAGATTTTTGGTTTCCGCCACCAAGGAATCAATGGAGCGGGAGCGCAAAGGTCCGCGCAATTTTGGAATCACGCAAAAAGAACAGGAGTGCTGACACCCTTCCGCCAATTTCAGATAGGCATAATGTCTGGGAGTAACGAGTGTTCTCGGAAATGTTTCGTCGGCCAAGGCGCGCGGTTTGCCAACCACCACACGTTCTTTCTCATTCAGCAATTCAGCAATCTTCGGAAAATCACCAGTCCCGACAAAAAGATCGACCTCGGACAATTCTTCAGAAAGTTCTTTGGAATAGCGTTGTGCCAAACAACCGGCCATCACGAGTTTTTTAAGTTTTCCTGATTTTTTAAACGCCGCCATTTCCAGAATCGTATCGATCGATTCTTTTTTCGAATCTTCAATAAACCCGCAGGTGTTGACGATCAAAACGTCGCAGAGTTTCGGATCATGTGAAATGTAGTAGCCCGCTTTTTTGAGCGACCCCAACATCACCTCCGAATCCACGAGATTTCTGGCACAACCAAGACTGATAAGACCTACTGTTTCCATATTTACAATGACTAAGTCCAATCGGGAACAGCAAAAGAGTGTTGTGTTGTTCCCTGAAGATAGAGAAAAAGTTGTGAAGTATCTTTTTTTAGAATCACATACCCCATAAACAAAATTAAGCCAAAACCCACAGTTTTCCAAATAGTAATATAATGATCCCGTTCCACAGCATATTCTTCCAGTGGTTTGAGAATGCCTGTGGTCGGAAAATGATTCCAGACCCTTTCCGGAACCTTTGGAATAAGATTTAAAAAAGCATCCTCACTGGCCATAAAAACATCGTCTCTATCTTCTGCCCTCAAAACGCCATCACAATTTTTATCAACAACCCTGAAAGCATATTCGGGATTGTGACTCACAAGAATAAAAGGCTGGCAAATGGGTTGGGTCATAAATTTCTCTTCATAAGAATCTTCGTCAGTTTCCCAAAAAAGTTGCCTAATTATTTTCGATGGACCCTGCGGAAAACTAGTAAAACTCTGGGGTCAGGCTGTAATAATTTACTATTTATATTATGCCACCATCCAAACTCCTTGGTTTGTCAACGATGAGGAAGTCGTGCAGGCGGCGCCATCTCTTAAACAACCCCGCATCCTGCGAAAAACTCTCCTCCAGAGCCCGATACCGATGCGCCATAGCCGATTCTCCCTTTGAGAAATGGCGCCCCACTTCCTTCATCGTCATTCCGGAAACCGATTTAGCAAGAACAGCAACCATACTGCGCGCGAAGCTCCCGAGGCGCGACCGCCGTGGCGACAAAATCATTTCGGGCGGAATGTTCCACTCGCGCGCAACGGCATCAATTATTTCCTGCAATGACACCTTATAAAAACAATGCGCCCCATGGCTGTTTTCTTCCTTCGCAAGAGTTTTTGCGACAAATTTATCCTTGCCCAGCACGCGCTGATCCTTGGCCTGATAAAATTCTTTCCGATGCCCCATGCCAATTGCCTCCAGCACGAAAGTCTCGTATCGTTTTGCCGCCTCCTTGTGCCGCTTCCCAAACAGATTCAGCACGCCCGGAGAATCACAGTGCGGCTCTTTTTCCAATCCCAGCAGAGCCCGATGGGAACTCCATTTATAATCCTTTGGGTTCTTGACAAACCTCGCTCTCACCGGATTGAGATGAATGTAACGAACCAGTTCCAAAAGATATTCATCATGCTGACACAAGATGGCCTTATACCGTCCCTGAAAAAGGTGTCCCACCGTCTTGTGGCGCCGATTGAACGACTGTGTGTAGCTGAACTGAACCGCCTGCATGATTTTGGACAAGGGGACATCGCGCGCCTCAATAAGAAGATGAATGTGATTGGGCATCAGACAATAAGCATAAAGAACAAAACCAAATTTTTCATGATAGCGCCATAGCCGGCCAAGATAGTCTTCATAATCCGTGGCGGTCTTGAAAGTGGGGCGTTTTTGATTGCCACGCGACAAGACATGATAAAGCGCGCCGCAATACTCGATGCGTGGTTTACGTGCCATTGGGGTATATTCGTACTCAAGGCAGAGCCAACCGTCAATAGTAAATTATTACAGCCTGACCCCAATTCTGTGACCCCATAAAACCGTCAAAATTTTGACTTCCATTTTGATAATTCAAGTAGAAAAACACCCAGAGCAGAGCAGAGCAGAACGTCGCAAGTCTTTGATTTTTCGTCAACTCGATTCTGGAATGCCTTTGGCACGCGATATGCACTTTCCAAGCCTATCGAGGGAAATTTATGAAAACTTTTCAAAAAATAGTTTGTTCCGCTGTGGCATGTTTAGCGTTTTTGGGAAACTATGCTTCCGGCTCCACGCAATGGACACCGCAAAAGAAAGCACCGACTATTATTAAATCTCCTACTATCAAACCACCTGACAAACCGCTCGCAACCATACCACCCAAAAAAGCAACAATTTCACCATCAGTACAGCAGAAGATACCACAACCTCAAAAGTTCCTCTCGCCAGCACAAGCAGACATGCTCTTTCGCTATGACAAATCTCAGCTAAGAGAGAAACTACCCGAATCTGAGGTGAAAACATACCTTAACCTTAGGCGTCTTCTGCCGATAGGCACGATTCAACCAACGAGGGATAAGGATCTAAAAATGAATCACGATGCTAACCCTCAGCTTGGCATTCCATTGTCTGGACGACCCGTAATGTATCCTACAAATACCAGAGATAGACGATCGTACTCCATTGAAGAGGGATCGGAGGCTCGAGGGCAAGGCGAAATGGGCGACAGTGGTACAACCACAGATGCAAGCAATGGCAATGCGTGTTCGGCAATGAATCTTGCAAGCCTCACGCCTCAGGGTCTTGTTTCATTTCTGCGCACGCACGATGAACGGTGTATGAAGGTCGTTTGGGATTACAACGAAAACATTCAACATCTCTATAACAACCAAAACATGTTGGCCGTTGCAGCCGAGATCAACTCTCTGGCCGCAAATTATAATGGGACAAATGAACTGGGTCTATTACAATTAGTCGAGTTTCTCAAAGTTGCTTATTATCAGGCATGGTATGAAAAAGTTGATTTTAATGGTCCCGATGTAGACAACGCATCACGAAATGCATTTTTGGCGGTGTCAAGAAGCACACATTTCCTAGATGATAACAACGATGCGACTTCTATAGCATACTATCTCATTACTGCCCTTTATGGTGACAGATGGAATGACCAATTTGCTTTTTTATACAACAACATCATTCAAACATTCCTTCGAGAAAACAATCGTTTTGAGAGTCACAATCAACGTCGGACACTTTATAACGTTCTCTATAATCTCACTAGCTTTAGATTCTTCAATATACATCCGGACATAATCAGTTCTCTTGGCGAACTTGCAAACAAGACTGATCTCGATAATAAGAAAATTTATCTGGTCCTCAATGCTATTTACATCGTGGGTGAAATATCTCGAGACTCTTCAGTCGATTCCACATTGAGAACAACGGCACTTGCATATCTCACTTCCGCCTATCATACTTTTACTGGACACCTTGAACCACAATTGTGGATTATAAAATCTATTACAAATACAAAATATGGAAAGGATTGTTCCTCTCTTTCCGACGGAACACAGGTCTGTTGGTCCAAAGCCCTTGCGGAGGCCAAAAAACAAATATTTCCCAACACCTATTCCTTTGACGATGGCAGGATAATTATCCAAACACCTCTTCCCACAGGCAAAATCCAAAAACTTTATTACGCATCAAAAGAGGTTTCTTTCCAGCATCAAAGGGCCACGGGAAGAGTTACTCCAGTTCCGAATGATCCCAATGAAAAGCTTAAAATCTATATCTACAACAATCCGGATGACTGGGACAGCTACCAGCCGCTCCTCTTTGATCTTGATTCCGATTGCGGCGGCATTTACATCGAAGATGAAGGAACCTTTTACTCATACGAGAGATTGCCATCTGAAAGTGTTTATACACTCGAAGAGCTTTTTCGTCATGAATTCACCCATTATCTTCAAGGCCGCTACCTAATCCAAGGGATGTGGGGCTCGTCTCCTCTTTATGCGGACAGCAAACTACTGTGGTTCAGTGAAGGCGCTGCAGAGTTTTTCGACTACAGCACTAGAAAGGACGGTATCAAATTACGAAAAATTATGTTTTCACGGATCCAACACGACGGGAACAACCGCCTTAGTGTGGCAGATGTCGTTCATGCCACATCATCATATGATTTCAAACTCTATCGCTATGGCTATGCACTCATAGCCTATTTATACCAAAATGACAGAGTTCATTTCAAATCCTTGATTAATGCAATTGTCGCAAACGATGCCAAGATTTACAGCAACATTGTCAATGCATTGGCAACTGATTCCTATCTGGAAACTTCCTATCAATCATTTATCGATAACGGTATCAGTCAACTCGCCTCTCTGGATAGCCCGACAGCTTTTGTCCCCAATCTTAGGTGTCTCAGCATGGATTCTCCAGAGACAATTCAACAGTCATTTATCGCAAATGGATTTTCGGGAACGACTTGTTCTCTTGCATATCATATAAATCCAAGATTTTCGTGTACAGGTACCCTTCCAAGCACCAGTCACCAAGTTCAGACATGGATAGATGCATGGTCAACAATGAATACCAGACTTGATTCTTTTCTGACACGCATCAGCGATTCACGGAATCCACAATATAGTGGCAACACTATTGGGATGGTTTGTTCATTTTATGACTTATTGATATTGGACTGGGGAGGCAACCAGCACTCTGATGCACACTTCAACTGTGAGGGACCGCTAAACAGCAATTATCTAACAGGGCCAAAACCAGGAGGTCGTCCAGATTCAATGATATATCGATGTCCGTAAGTAATCTGTAAATTTACTTATTCTTGATTCTCCTTCCCAAAACCCACGGAAAAATAGGTGGCCTGCGGATGGTGAAAAACTAGGGCTGAGACGCTGGCTTCGGGGTCCATCATGAAACCTTCGGTAAGCTGAACGCCAATCTCTTCAGGCTTTAAAAGAGTCCATAAAAGAGCTTGATCTTCCAAACGTGGGCAGGCTGGGTATCCAAAGGAGTAGCGTTTCCCGCGATATTTGGCCTGAAAACGATCCATCATTGTCATGTCAACGGCGTCGGGAAAACCCCACGCCTTGCGCAGTTGCGCATGTAACAATTCCGCATAGGCTTCCGCCGATTCCAGAGCCAAGGCTTGAAGAATGTGGGAACGTAGATAGTCGCCTGAATTTTTTAATTTCTCGGCAAGTTCCCGCACTTCCCTTCCCACGGACACAACGAAGAGGGCGACCGAATCGAGAACCTCCTCATTTTTTTTGCCGAGCGTGTAATCGGCCAGACACAAACCATCGCCCTTTTGTTGGCGCGGAAAATTAAAAACAACGGGTTTCTCTTTTTCAGGATAGACAAAAAGAGAATTTCCCTCGCTGGAAGCCTTGAAAAATTGATAGACCGCAGAAGGTTGCATGACGACGGTATTGGCATATTCTTTTTTCACCGCCTGTACTGCATTCCAAATTTCTTTTGCTTTCGGTTCATCTTGTCCTTCTCCTTTTTCTAATTTGCGAAGGACTCCCCCCTTGATTCCCAAATGGCGTCCATAAAGCATCAGCGGGTTGATATATTTCCAGACTTGTTCGATCGGAGTATTTCGAATCACATGCCGATTGAAATCAGAAGGAATTGGCAAATTCGAAAATGGAAGAGGTTGAATGATGAATATCCGTTTCGGCGATTCCTTCGTCTTCGCCTCTGCCGATGGACCGACTTCCTCTTTCAATTTCGTTCTCTTCGCCAACAATTCTTTTTTTAATTTTTCAAATTTTTCAGGGTCGACAATAACTTTTGCCAGCTCCAGACCATTCATTGCATCGGAGGCATAAGCAACCGTTCCGGTGCTGTAGGATTTCGAAATATTTTTGTCGACAAAATTGGAAGAAAGCGCCGCCCCTCCCACCAACATCGGAACATCCACTCCGGCTTTTGCAAAATCGTCGGCGGTAACAACCATTTGCTGAGCTGATTTTACAAGAAGTCCGGAGAGGCCTACAATATCAGGGTTGTGTTCGCGAATAGCGGTAATCAACTGCTCCGGCGGCACCTTGATTCCCAAATTCACCACTTCAAAACCGTTGTTGGACAGAATAATATCAACCAGATTTTTTCCAATATCGTGCACATCCCCTTTCACGGTGGCCAAAATTACTTTGCCTCGTGCGGCCGTTTCTGATTTTTCCATGAATGGTTCCAAACAAGCCACGGCCGATTTCATCGCTTCGGCCGATTGCAAAACTTCAGCCACAATCAATTGATTGGCGTTGAAGAGTTTTCCTACTTCATCCATTCCCTGCATCAGAGGGCCATTGATAATGTCGATGGGCTTCATCGTTTTAAGAATCTCGTTTAAATCATCGGCCAATCCATCTTTGGAACCTTCAATAATATAGCGAGGGAGTCGCTCCATCAGAGGGAGTTTTTGTTTGTCAGCCTTATTAACACTTTTGCGCTCTCTAAAGTGCGCCGCAAAAGTGGCAATTGGATCACCGCCCCGATTATACAAAAGATCTTCGGCCAGTTTTATTTCTTCGGGTGGAATGCTGGCGTAACGAACAAGTTTTTCGGAATTGACAATGGCCAGATCAAGCCCCGCCTTGACACAATCATAAAGAAAAACGGAATTCAAAACTTCGCGTCCCGCAGGAGGCAAACCGAAACTGACATTGGAAATTCCCAAAACCGTTTTTGTGCGCGGATATTTTTGTTTGATGAGACGGATGCCCTCGATCGTCTCCACGGCAGAACCCACATATTGCCGGTCTCCGGTGGCACACGGAAAAACAAGCGGATCCCAGTAAATATCCTCCGGAAGAATTCCATATTTTTCCGTCAGCAATTTGTAGGAACGTTCCGCCACCGCCAATTTTCTCTGACGCGTTACCGCCATCCCTTGCGATGGATTATCGTCAATGGTTCCCACCACCAACGCCGCACCAAATTTTTTGGCGAGGGGAATTACCTTTTCATAGCGTTCCTCTCCATCTTCCAAATTGATAGAATTGACAATCGCTTTCCCCTGACTGTAGGTGAGGGCCATCGCAATGACTTTTTCATCGGTTGAATCGATCATCCACGGCGCGCGAATTTTTTTCGCCGCAAATTCCAGAAAGCGACGCATATCTTCCATCTCCTCACGGTCGGGATTCGCAAGACAGATATCGATAATCTGGGCCCCGTTTTTTATTTGGAGTCGTCCAATATCGGAGGCTTCCTCGAATTTTTCTTCAGAGATTAGAGTTTTGAATTTTTTACTTCCGATAACATTGGTTCGCTCCCCAACAATCACCGGGCGCATTTCATCGGTGATCTCCAGATAATCAACACCGGAGAGAAAAGACCGCGGAGTTTTTTTTGGAACGCGTGGTTTTCCCGTTTTGGCAAGTTCCGAAAGAGCCTTGATGTGATCGGGACCGGTACCACAACAGCCGCCGAGCAAATTGATCCAGCCATTTTCCACAAAACGGGAGAGCACTTGCGCCACCATCTGCGGTGTTTCCAGATAATTTCCGTATTCGTCGGGAAGACCCGCGTTCGGTACACACGCCACACAAAAAGAAGAAAGGGTCGCAAGCGTGCGGATAGGATCCGTCATAAATTCGGGACCTGTGGCACAGTTGAGTCCGATGTAGAGAAGATCGCGGTTGGCTAAAGACGCAAAGAGAGCCTCCACCGACTGGCCCGCCAACATTGTTCCCATCGGTTCAATCGTTCCGGAAACAGCAACGGGAATTTTAAAACCGACTTCATTGAAAAGGCGATCCATCGCCAGCAAAGCGGCTTTGATGTTGCGTGTATCCTGACACGTTTCGATCAGAAAATAATCGACGCCTCCTTCCAGAAGGGCTTTGGACTGAATATAAAAATGCTCTTCCAAACTTTCAAAAGTTATACCACCGGTTACCGATATGGCTTTGGTAGTGGGACCGATGGAACCTGCCACAAAACGGGGCTTGTCGGCTGTGTCATATTTTTCACACGCCTCACGCGCAAGCTTTGCCGCCGCGACATTTATCTCATACGCTCTGGCGCCTAAACCATATTCTTCAAGCACCAGCGGGGTGGCACCAAACGTATTCGTTTCGATAATATCGGCACCGGCTTCGAGATAATTTTCGTGAAAGTCGCAGATAATATCGGGACGGGTGATGACAAGATATTCGTTGCATCCTTCCAGTTCAGGTCCGCCAAAGTCCTCGGCGGTCAAATTTTTCCCCTGAATAGCGGTTCCCGTGGCACCATCGAGCACAAGAATGCGACTCTCCAGAGCCTTATAAAGATTTTTTATGCGCGTATTCTGATCCATTTTTTCCTGAAAGCGGGTTTATAATATAACTAAATTGACGAATGAAAGACTTTTCTTGCTGGTAAATTCAGTCGAATTTTGAGAAGAGCTTCTTCATGAGTTTAAACATTGGCATTGTGGGACTTCCTAACGCCGGGAAATCAACTATTTTCAACGCTTTGACGGCCTGTCAGGTTCCGGCGGAGAATTTTCCCTTTTGCACGATCGACCCCTCTACGGGTGTGGTGCCCGTCCCGGACCCAAGATTGGATAAACTGACCACTATTTATAAACCGGAGAAGACAACCCCCACCACGGTTGATTTTGTTGATATTGCGGGGTTGGTCAAAAATGCCAGTCAGGGAGAGGGGCTCGGCAACAAATTTTTAAGTCACATTCGGGAAGTGGATGCCATCGCCCATGTTGTGCGCTGTTTTGATGATCCGGATGTTGTGCACGTTCATGGAAAAGTCGATCCGAAAGAAGATATTGAAGTGATCAATACAGAATTGGCTTTGGCGGATCTGGACGCTGTCAGCAAACGTCTGGATAAAGAAGAAAAATTAGCGAAGACCGGAAACAAAGAAGCCATCAAAAAAGCGGAATTGCTTGGAAAACTTAAAACCAGTTTGGAACAGGGCATTGCAATTCGCAAAATATCTTTGAATGCGGAAGAGAAGGCGACAATCAAAGAGTTCTCATTGCTCACCGCCAAACCGATGCTCTACGTTGCCAACATATCCGAAGAAGGCACAAAAAATGCGCATGTGGTAACCGTTGAAAAAATTGCGGCGGAAGAAGGGAGCGAAGTCGTTTCACTCTGCGGCAAACTCGAAGCGGAGTTGG
Source organism: Deltaproteobacteria bacterium (assembly GCA_016213065.1). Taxonomy (NCBI): domain Bacteria; kingdom Pseudomonadati; phylum Myxococcota; class Myxococcia; species Deltaproteobacteria bacterium. The sequence continues at coordinate 559 of JACRBV010000060.1, read as the reverse complement.
CGCAATTAAAAGACGAAGACAAAATGGAATTTTTGAAAGAACTCGGTTTGAAGGAACCGGGACTCAATCGCCTGATTCGTTCGGGTTATCATCTTCTCCATCTCATCACCTATTTTACAGCGGGACCAAAAGAGGTGCGCGCATGGACAATTCATCAAGGCACCAAAGCCCCACAAGCCGCCGGAGAAATTCACACCGATTTTGAACGTGGTTTCATTCGCGCCGAAATTTTTAATTACGATGATCTCATGGCTCTGGGCAGTGAAGCCCAAGTCAAATCCGCAGGGAAATATCGCTCCGAAGGAAAAGAATACATCGTCAAAGACGGCGACATCATTCTTTTCCGATTCAACGTTTAGATCAGCGGTCAGCGGTCAGCTTTCAGCTTGAAATGATTGAATTATAAGTAGATTCCCACGGGCAAGCCCGTGGCACTTTTGAAAACGCGCTTTGCGCGAGAAAAGGAAGCATTCACCCATGCGCAAGCGCATGGTACTCTGCGGGCTTGCTGGAGTGGAATCTACCGAGTGAGCAAAGCGAACGTGAGGGGGAGGCTCCG
>JACRBV010000059.1 GCA_016213065.1 Deltaproteobacteria bacterium | reverse complement strand
TGGGCTTTTGATCCTGTCGTGAAACCTGCGGGCGATCAATGCACTTCCGTTAGCTCTACTTGTGACATCGCCAAAGGTTGGGTTGTTACTTCGATTCCGAAACCACCCCCGGGTGCTTGCGATGACCCTGTCAGCATTGTTTGTGAAAACAATCAATGGATTTATAAAAACCAATTTTCTAAAAACACCTGCGGCCTTTGCGGTGGCCCGGTTTTGATTAATCCTCCGGGTAGTACTTGCCCGGCTTCTGCCAATGACTGCATGCAGGTGGGGCTATATAAATGTACTGATGATAACAAAAACACTTATTGCGAAGCCGCAACATCCAAAGTTGATGGCACTTTCTGCGACGATCACAATCTCTGCACAAAAGCTGATGCCTGTAATGCTGGAGTTTGTAGCGGTTCCCCAGTAGTTTGTAGTGTCCAAGACGGTTGTCATGATATTGGAATTTGTAATACTCAAACCGGTGTCTGCTCCAATCCGGAAAAACCAACCGGTGTTACTTGCAAAAAAACAATCAGCGGGTGCGACGTTAATGGCAACATGCAGTGCATCTCCAGCAATCTGGAATGCCTCCCCTTTGTTTACGCCGATACTAATAACAACGGCGTGCCAGACCAATGCGACCCACCACCTCCCGTTTGCGGCAATGGCAAAATCGAGACACCAGAAACTTGCGATGATGGAACTTTGCTTAACGGCAAGCCAAACCATTGCAACTTGATCTGTAACGGCCCCACACCTCCCTCTTGTGGTGACAATGTTCTTGAAACAGGAGAAGCCTGTGAAACAGACGTCGCCGCTTCCTTTAATTCGGCAACGGAGGATTGTGCCAATTGCCAAAGAGTCGCAAAAGCGGTTTGCGGTAATGGCACCCAAGAGGCAGAGGAACAATGCGACGGCTCGTCTGCCGATTCCAACAAAAAATGTGTCGACTGCAGGCTGGTTGATAAAACTCGGTGCGGCGACGGCATTATTCAAACACCAAACGACTCCGGACAAAACGAAACCTGCGAGCCCGGCGTCACGGCATTGACGGAAAATCAGAAATGCGTGAGCTGTCAGATCATCGCAACGAAAATTGGTAAACCCCCCGTCTGCGGCAATAGCGTGGTTGATGATGGCGAAGCTTGCGACAACGGCAGTGATAACAGCGACACGGTGGTTGGCGCTTGCAAAAAAGATTGCTTAGGGATCGTGCCGCCTGAAAAAACCAAGGCCATTACAGTTGCGCCATCGTCCTCCGAGATTTTTGATCTCAGCAAAACTTGCTCCATCTCTCTGCCATGCGGTGATGTCGGTTCTGCGACGCTTGTCTCCCCCAATGATTACGCCAATCAGCGGCTGATCTTCATCTGTAACAATAATGACTCTTCCGCGCTTGCCACCATTGCCTCAAAGGCCATGGCCCCCGACTGCAAGTTTGATGTCAACAGCTATCCTGTGACTTCGGAGCCTCTGAAATTCCTCGCGACTTTCCCAGATGCGCTCATGGCGGCTTCCGACAAGGATTATTTCTATTTCAAAAATGCCGAAGCATGGTTCCAAAATGTGGCAAATGAAAAAACGAATTTTGAACCGAAAACTCTTTTCAAAGATTCTGCAAGAATCAAGATTTATGGAATAAAACAAATGTCCGGCACACTCGCCGCCGTTGCTGAATATCTCGATCACAAGTTGGGTATTGATCTCCTAACTCCCGACATAACCGCGGAAAATGGCTTCAAACTTACCTTTGTCGCTCTGCCAAAAGAACTGACGGACAAAACGGAAATCAGTTCTGTTAAAATAGAGAGCGCAGATGAGAACAACTCAAGTCTTCGCATTTTTGTCACCGCTAAAAATGAAAACGATAAAGACGCCGTAACAGAAATTTATGAATGCGGACAGACAGGCAATGCGTGGAACTGTTTGCCTCTGATCACATCCAAAGAACCCGTTTTACTTGCGTTGAATCAGGATTGGCAAAAACACGTCCGTTTTGAAAAACCTGAAGAAGCGCCAAAAGCTCTGTGGATCGGTACTAGCGGAACCATCGAGGAACTGGCGGAGGAAGCAAGCGGAGCGAAAGGCAAAAAAGACGCCGGCAAAGTTCATAATGATGACGCCTTCAATCCTTTGAAAGACAAAGCACAAGCCATAGACGCGTGGTTCCAGCCCAAAAATGCGTGGACGGTTGTTGTTGGCGGAGAACAGACTTTGAAGGCCTACGAAACAAACCTTGACGAAAAGGGTCAGATTCAGATGACGGCACTTCCCAAGGAAATCTATACCGCCGACTCCACGCTCAACAATTTCCACAATGACGACGTCTGGCAATGCACCCATTTCTCTTATCTTTTGTCCTTATCGCGAAAAGATTTCGGCGGAAAAGATTTGGCCGCTTTCTGCAAAGTTGTTGATGCTAAAGATTCCAAACCACTCGGAACGCGTCTGGTCGTCTTCTATAATATTAATGAGAAGCCCGAGGTAAAAATCGAACCTCAGTTCGACGGCAAGACGGGCAAGGTTTCCATTGAGGCGAGCGACATTATGGAAGACAAACTTAACTGTGCCACTCATTTGAAAGACGCGAATGGGGTCATTCTGGATCACTGGATTGACGCGTCCGACTGCAATGAAGCAACCCTTACCAACAGGGGCTTGCCGCCCGTTCAGGATGTAACGGTCAATGTGGCGGCAAAGGGGTTGGTTGTCACCGGCAAAGAGGCTGACGCGGCGAAAGGTGTGGCATGGCCTGTTCAAGGTGAAGTCTGCGCAAAAGATCCGGGCGATGCTTCAGCCTGCCAGACATTCCAGTTGAGCAAAGCCGCGGTCATTCCTCCCATCACACCCGCGGCGCAAACACAGGAAGAAGGTGTAACCGTTGCACAAGGCGGCGAGGAATCAACACCGCAAGGTTACAAAATTTCGGGCGGCTGTTCTCTGAATAAAAATGAAACGGGTTCTCTAAAAGAAAAACTGGGTAAAATTTTCCTCGCACTCTTAAGTTTATCTGCCCTTATCAAAATGAGAGCAGGAAAGATAAGGGGGTTATAAAACACCCTTTTTTTGTTTTGTCCGCCATTTTTCACAAGTAATTTCAATCACTTAAAAACACGCATTCTGGCATAGCGATTGCACTTACAAAGCTTCGTCTATGGACACTTCTATTAAATTATTTGTAAGGCTTTTCTTCTTGGGCAGTTTCTTAGGAATTCTGCTTTTTTCTACGCCCGTCAAAGCCGCGGTAGTTGTTGCAGATGATTATTGTGCCATCAATGGTTCTGTCTGCACGCCATCGACTCCCCCGGGAATTTGTGAACAAACCACAGGAATGTGCATCAGCCATTTCTGTGTAAGAGACATCCGGCCCTACTGTTGTGGAAATGGTACTGTGGATTATAATAGCGGAGAAACATGCGATGACAGGAATAATACCAGCGGGGACGGTTGTGATTGGGAATGCCGTACCGAAGTTGTCATTCCTCCAGCCATCGGCGCATGCACTCCGACCATACAAGCAATAGATCCTGCAAGCGGTAAAGCTACTTTCCAATGCGAAGTATATAATAATTTGAACAATGGGACAGTGCCGAATGGCGTTTGGACTTATATCTATCCAAAATGCGATGATACGCTTTATTCAGATGACACCCACAAAATTTATCGATCTACGTCCACAACACCCAACATCATTACCTGTAGTTTTTCAACCGTCGGAAACCATACGATAGGACTCCAAGCAACTTTAGTCAAAAATGGTCTCCCAATAACTAATGCTTTTTCTCAAACAAAAACAGTCACGGTAACCTCTCTTTGCACTCCTAACGAACTAAAAACATGCACCCTTTCTGGTGCCAATGTAAACTCGGCCTGTTCTTCCGGTTATCAAACTTGCAATACAAGCGGGGATGCATGGGGGGCCTGTGTCGCAAGTACTACTATTGGGTGGGATTATAGACGAGCCATTACTTGCAGTACGAGCAACGTTTGCATGGAGCATGGCGTTTGCAAAGAAGATGGGAGTTGCCAAGAAACACCGGTTCCTAACGGTACTGCATGCGATGACGCTGTTAGACTTACAACAAATGATGTTTGCACCGATGGTGTTTGCCGTGGAACTTCTGTTGCGTGCCTCAGCGGTGATTCCCAACCCTGCTCAAACGCAAATGGCTGTACCGGCACCCAAACTTGCGGCATCAACAATGCATGGGGTGCCTGTAGCGCCGCCTCCACCAAAAACATTTGCGGTGTTTGCGGTCAATCCGATCCAGCCAATTATGGACAACCTTGTTATTTCGGAACCGGAGATTGCCGCGGAGTGGGCACAGTTGGATGCAACTCAGTTTGCAGTGCCACCACTTTCAAAGCAAATGGTTCCGTGTGCAATGATGAAGATGTCTGCACCATCGGTGACGCCTGCCGGTCTGGAGTTTGTACCGGAGCCCCGCGTAACTGTGATGATTTCAACCCCTGCACCAGAGACGGGTGCTCTGTTAAATTTCTTGCGGGATGTTACCATACCAACCTTGCCAATGGACCTGCTCCCACAGGTGACGGATTCTGTCTCGACGGTAATCTTGTTAATTGCGCACCCGGTGCCACGCAGAATTGTGTGCTTCAGGGCAACACTAACGACTGCAAAAAGGGACAACAGATCTGTTCGGCAAGTGGCGCTTGGGGCAGTTGTACCGCCGTCAATGTTGCCGACAATACTCGCTGTGACGATGGAAATTTCTGCACCACCGTTGATACTTGCCAAAGCGGCGTTTGCACAGGTTTCAAACCCATTCTTTGTCCAGAGGCGTCGGATACCTGTCATGTAGCGGGAACTTGCAACGCCCAAGGACAATGTTCTCCTGAAACGGAAATTGGAGGAAAACCTATTCCCAGTGCCTGCCAAAGTATAATTTGCCGTGCTGGCCAATGGGCGCTTGTCGACAAACTCACCAAACTAAAAGGCGACGAATGTCATACTCTTCAATGCGGTGCTACAGGCTGGGCTCTCGTTGAGAAACCGGAGTGTATCATTAAGGCGATTGTTTTGCCGGAAGGATCAGCGGCAAGTTCCAAAATTTTCGACGTTGCCAAGAGGGCAGACGATCCCGATTCGGACAACAGAACCTGCACGGTTCTTTTGAATTCCTTTGACAGCGTTAATGGTTCGGCTCTCTTTTATTCCGGAGATTTTGAAAAACAATTTTTGATTGTAACTGGCGCGAACGATGTGGGCAAAGGCCTGCTGGCGCTAGTTCCTCCCAAAGCCATGGGAGAGCTGGGCACTAATTGCACAGATTTGGGAAGCAAAATCCAATATCGTAATTTATCCCGAGGTCCTCTTGAGAAAATTGCCGTTACACAGATTAGCGGAAAAAACGCGCTGGTTGGAGTATCCGAACGTGAATATTGTTATTACGCGGATATCAATCAAATTCTCCAGCCCGCCACCATACTCCCGGCGCCAATCTGCTTTCCAACGGATGAGGCGGGAAACCCCACAAGAATTTGGCAAGGAGAATACTGTGACGTCTCCAAGATAGACACCTTCAAGGGATTCGCCTTCGGCAACACCTCTTATCTTGTCGGTGGAGTTGAGTGTGGCAGTGAGTCCGCCAATGTTGCGGGTCTCGACATTTGCAACAAAACCGCCGAGGAAGATCATTTCCAATGTTCTTTCGTAACATTGCAAAAATTGTCGGCCCAAGAAAAGGTAACCTATTTTCGATTGGTCGCTTCCGACAAGGAAGGTAAATTTTACGCGATCTTGGTGATAAAAGATGGAAATAATTTATTCAAGAAACTCATAGAAGTCAGCAAAGACGCGTCCGGATGGAATCCCGTGGCGCGAGACATTTCTGAAATACCCGGTGTCATCATCAGCAAAGACAAAATCAAGAGAGACCTTCCTGCTTCCGAAGTCAGCGGTAATAAAATTTTCATCACGGAATCCGGTGAGGTGCAGGAAATGAAAGAAGATCACGCGCAATCCCGCGTTGAACGGCACGATCGTGTTCACGGTTTCTTTGTAGATATAAGGGAAACGACCGATGCGCGTTTCGCGCCGGACGATAATGCTTGGAACGTTTATGGAGACAAAGACTGCGGTATTATGGGGGAACAAATCACACTGGATGCCAACAACAATCCTGCAGTCGCCGTTTTGGAGGAAGAAAATCTCACGGCCGATTCCAGCCAGAACAACATACTCAATGATCCGATGTTGCGTTTGTGCCATCCAAAATATCTTGTTCCTCTGACGCGCAAAAACTATGGTGGCACTGATCTGGCCGCAATTTTTGAAGTGTTCGACACCTCCATAGCCGATAATCCCAGAGCCGCGGGCTTTGCGCTTTCCTTCTTTTTCAACATCAACGAAAAACCGAAATTGGAACCGAAAGATTCTGTATGGGACGGAACCAATGGGTACGTCAAATTTGAGGCTTCCGATGTGGCGCACGATGCTCTGAAAAATTCGGTCAAATCTTTCAAAGATGCAAGCGGCAATGATATCTCTTGCTGGGTCGACAAGATTGAAGAAAAGCAGGTTCTCTTCACCAAAAAAGGTTCCTGCCAGTCCGGCGCGGCAAACATAACGCTCAATGCTCTCCCTCCTGCCGTGTCAACGGCTCACTCTTTATCTGCGGCAAAAGCGGCTGACAGTGGTGTTGGGAAAGAACCGCTCACGATGGTTGTTTGCGCCAGCGACCCCGGGAATGCCTCGGGTTGTAACAGCTTTCAACTGAGCAAAGCCGTCGCTGTGGTGGGAGGTGTGGCGGAAATTCCGGGGGAAGTGGCCGTTGCCGTCACAGGAGAAACAGATGCAGGGACCCCGATGGGTTACAAAATTTCAGGAGGTTGTTCGTTGGTGAAGGGGAGTGAAAGCAACAATATCATCGGATATATTTTGCTTATGGTGTTCGCTTTATCTTTAATCGTCTTAAGAACTCCTTTGGTTGACAAAATAAAGAAAAACATGGTGTAAGAAGCCCGGGTTGGTTGAGTGGGGCGGTAGTTCAGCTGGTTAGAACGCCGGCCTGTCACGTCGGAGGTCACGGGTTCGATCCCCGTCCGCCCCGCTAAATCAATCTACTTCAATGTTATTGTCATCCCTGCGAAGGCAGGGATCCAGTGTTTTTCAGATTTTCTAGATTTCTGCTTTCGCAGGAATGACAATACTAATCTTTCAACCGACATGCCAAACGAATGGCTGATTTGAGATTGGTGGCGTCGGCTTTCCCAGTTCCCACAATATTTTCCGCTGTTCCGTGATCAACGGAAACTCTCAAGAACGGAAGTCCCAAGGTAATTTGCACCGCCTCTTTGAAAGCCAGCGTTTTAACCGGAATCAACCCCTGATCGTGATACATCGCAATCACTCCGTCCCATTTACTTTGCGAAGCTTCCCAAAAAAGGGTGTCGGGGGAAATGGGACCATCCACATGTATCCCCTCTTTTCTGGCTTGCATCAGAGCGGGATGGATTATTCTCGTTTCTTCATCCCCCAACATCCCCCCTTCACCAGCGTGCGGATTTAACCCCGCCACGGCCAGATAGGGTGATAGAATATGAAAATATTGCTGAAGTCCCTCATAAGTCAGACGAATCGTCTGCAAAATTTCAACCGCGTTGAGACGCATCGCTACTTGAGAGAGAGGCAAATGCCGTGTTACCAAAGAGACACGCAAATTTTTCGCCACAAACATCATGCAAACATTTGCATTCACACGAGTGGCAAAAAATTCGGTGTGTCCGATAAAATTTTTATCCACCAAACGAAGACGCGCCTTGTTCACCGGAGCCGTCACCAACGCATCGATTTTTTTATTGAGCGCATCGATCAACGCCGCTTCCAAAGAACTGATGGCTGTTTGCGCAGAATGGATGTCGGGCAATCGGGGATCGGAAATAGTGGGGCCGTAAATTTTGAATTGTGCCAGCGATTGAATTTCGGGATCGCTTAACGCCTTGGAAACAACTTCCGGACCAATCCCTTTGGGATCGCCGGTTGTAATTCCAATGACAAGTCTATTGTCCATAGTCCATTGTCCATGGTCCATTCTTCCTATTCCCGGACATCAATGAAGGCCTTCCTTCTGAGTTTCAAAGCGTAATTGTGAATTTCCTGTTCCATGCGATTATTGTAAATTGTCTGCCGAATCTGCATGTCATCCACTTTTTCTTTTTCCGAAACATTTTGAAGTGCTTTTTCATACAGCTTCACTACATAAACTCCTTGCGGGGATACAATGGGATCACTCACCTCTCCTATTTCCATTCGACGCACCTCGGAAGAAATCGCCGGAGGTAGATCGCTGAGACTTTTTTCACCCAGATCGCCGGTCTCTTTGGCAATCTTTTTAAAGTCGGCGCCTTTCTGACGGGCTTTGTCAGCCACTTTCCGCGCTTTAATAAATACTTTTTTAATTTCTTTCTCGGAATGGTCGTCGTCTAGGGAATAAAAAATCCAACCAATATGAACAGTTCCACTGGGATTAACGACCTCCGCCCGTTCAAATTTGTAGGCGCTTACATCGGCATCTTGCACGGAAACATTGGAGCCCACATTTTGCTGAATAAATTTGGTCTGTTTGATTTGCTGTTTGAGCTGTTCTTTATAAGTTTCAAAAGGAATTTCTTTGGACGCGAGCTCGGCACGTAAAATTTCAATGTTGATTTTATTGCGATCCAAAACACCCGCAATCGCGCGCACTAAATCATCATCGGTTACTTCGATGTCGGTCTTTTCCATTTCCTGTTTGAGCAGTGTCTGGTCAATCAAATCCTCCAGCACCTGCCTGCGTGATTTTTTACCGACACCCTTCGATGCCATGGCCCTGTCCAAATCATACTCTGTAATGACATCATTATTAACAACAGCCACCACCTTGTTAATGACCTTTGCATGGGCAGGTTGGGGGGAGGGGAAGAGAGGCAGGAGACAGATGTCAGAAGTCAGAAGACAGAGGACAGAAAAACAGAGGACAGAAAAACTGGGCTTCTGACCTCTGTCTTCTGTTTTCTGACATCTGTTTGCTGTCTTCTGTACTCTGACTTCTGTCATCATTTGCCCTCTTCTTCTCACTTTTCCTCCAGCAATTCCGTGTGGACCTCTATTTTGGCCTGAGAGCGAATCTGCTCATACCATTTCTGAAATGCCGTTCGGCCCTCTGTTTCCATAATCTTCGTTTGGATGGACTCCCTTACCTCATCAAATGGAAGCTGTCCAGCCCCCCTCTTTTCCAACACCTCAAAAAGATGATAGCCATAAGGTGTCTTTACCACGGGACTCAGATCGAGGTTATTCAAATGAAAACAAACCTGTTCAAATTCCAAAGGCATTTCTCCCTTTCCAAACCAACCCAAATTCCCGCCTTTTTTCCGGTCAGGACTTAAAGAATATTTTTTAGCCGCTTCTTCAAAGGAAGTTCCACTGGTAATCATCGCTCGTACACTTTCAGCTTTCTCTGCCGAGTCGGTCACAATTTGACGCGCCCTCACCTGATCCGGATGCTGGAATTCGGTCAGATATTCCTCATAATATCTTTTGAGTCGGCCGTCTGTGAGGGTCAATTGCTCTTTGGTTACCGCCTCCATCAATTTTTTGATGGTTAATTCCTGAATTCTCTGTTGTCGAAAATCTTCCACCGTTAATTCTTTTGAACGAAGGAGTTTTTCAAAGTCATCCTGATTGGGATAATTTTTGCGCACACTCTCCACACTTTTTTCAGCTTCCGAATCAGAAACGGTGATGTTTCTTTTTTTTGCCTCCTGCAAAAGAAGCCGGTCTTTGAGCAGTGAATCCATCACCTTTGTTTTGAGCTGTTGCGAGCGGGAATCGCTTAAACTGACTTCAGTTCCAAATTTCCACTGTTCCCAATCAAGCGCCTTTTGAAAATCGGACAAGGGCATTTTTTCACCATTCACCAAGGCCAATGTGGGGGAAGAGGGTTTGGAAGGGGAACAGGAAAGAAGCAGAAGGAGAAGGACCATGGACCATGGACCATGGACTATAGACAATGGACCATGGACTATAGACCATGGACTATGGACTATAGACAGGGACTCATTACGGATTTTTTTTAGGTCCACGGTCCATTGTCCATTGTCCATAGTCATATTTTCAGGTCCTTTGTCCATAGTCCATGGTCCATAGTCTATTCAGCCAGCGCCCTCAATGCCTTTTTCGCTTCTTCCAACGGGACTTTCACGAGAAAAAGTCCCGAGGGTTTTAATTGATATCGTGCCGGATTTTTTTGAGCCAACGCCACCAGTTTTGCGGGAGAAACCGAAGTGGAGGAATCCCAAACCAGAGAAAAACGCTCGCCATCGAATTTCAGTGATTTCAGAGAGAGCTGAATCGCCAATTGTTTGAGGGCAATAACTTCAAGCAGACTTTCCACGGGCGCGGGAAAAGGGCCGAAGCGGTCCACAAGCTCTTGTCGAAAAGATTGAATCGCTTCTTCATCCGCCAAATGCGATATGCGTTTGTAAAGTTCCATTCTCAAAGAGGCACCGGCGATATATTCTTCCGGAATAAATGCCGGACTCCCGAGTTGAATTTCAGGATCGATCTCCTCATCAAGTTTTTCACCCTTTAATTTTCGAATCGTTCTTGCGAGTAATTTTGTATAAAGCTCATAGCCGATTTCTTCCACGAAACCGGATTGATCCGCCCCCAAAAGATTTCCCGATCCGCGAATTTCCAAATCATGCGAAGCAATCTGAAAACCAGCACCCAACTCGGTGTAGCGGGTCAGCGCATTGAGACGTTGTCTTGCATTTTTCGTCACCATTTCTTCATCGGGGACCAAAAGATAACAGAATGCCTGAACATCGGAGCGACCCACTCTCCCTCTCAGCTGATACAACTGCGCCAACCCAAACGTATCGGCGCGATTGATAATCATGGTGTTTGCCGTCGGCACATCAATCCCCGATTCAATAATGGTGGTGGTCAGGAGAATCTGTGTTTTTTGGTGTAGGAAGGAGATCATGACCTTTTCAAGTTCCTCTTCATCCATCTGACCATGAGCCACGGCAATGGAGGCGTTGGGAAAAAGACCCGACAATCTTTTGCGCATCCCTTCAATGGTGGCAACACGGTTATGAACAAAAAAGACATGTCCCCCACGCGCGAGTTCCTGTTCCACGGCGTAACGAACCACCGCATCATCCCACCGTGCCACAAAGGTGCGGATGGCAAGGCGATCCACGGGCGGCGTGTGAATGATACTCAAATCTTTGAGACCGATTAGAGACATGTGAAGCGTTCTGGGAATTGGTGTTGCGGAGAGATTCACCACATCCACCGTGGGACGGAGATTCTTAATTCTTTCTTTATGTTTGACTCCAAAACGATGCTCTTCATCAATAATCAAAAGCCCCAGATTTTTTATCTTCACATCTTTTCCCAAAAGGCGGTGTGTGCCGATAACAATATCCACTTTGCCTTCGGCCAGATTGTTCAGCGTTTGTTTTTGTTCCGCGCGGGAGCGAAATCTTGAAAGCATCTCTACCGAAACACTAAATTTGGAAAAGCGTTCCTGAAATGTTTCAAAATGTTGAAGCGCCAGAATAGTTGTCGGCACCAAAAAGACAACTTGTTTGCCGGCATTGACCGCTTTGAAGGTGGCCCGCATCGCCACCTCCGTTTTTCCATAGCCCACATCGCCGCAAATCAGGCGGTCCATGGGTTTTGGATTTTGCATATCTCGCAATACATCCGCGATGGCTTTTGCCTGATCGGGAGTTTCATCGAAAGGAAATTGCGCGGCGAATTCTTCGTCGAGAGTATCCGGGGACGGGAAACTCAAACCCGGATGCAATTCCCGCTGGGCATGAATTTTGAGCAACTCCGAGGCGATTTTTTCGATCTGAATGCCCGCCTTCTTTTTAATCTGCTGCCAACGCACTCCTCCCAGTTTATCCAGATGCGGCGTGGAACCGCCGATGTAGCGTTGCACGGCGTTGAGTCGGTAAATGGGAAGATACAATTTATCCCCACCGAAAAATTCAAGATGCAGAAAATCTCCAACCTCTTTGTGAATTTTCAAATGCACGAGTCCCTGATAACGGCAAACACCCTGTTCTTCATGAACCAAAACATCGCCGGCATTAAGCTCTTGAAAAGATACAAACGGAAGATTTTCTTTTGACGATTTTGTCCGACGAACCATTTTGTGACCAAAAATTTCCTCTTCCGTCAAAACAATAAGTCCTTCATCGGGCCATTCAAAACCGTAAGATAAAGAACCCACTTCAACCGGAATCCCTGAAATACCATGGCTTCGAAGCAGATCCTGTAATCGTTCGGCTTGAATCGGTGTGTGACAGACAAGACGGATTTTAAAATTTAATTTCTGCCACTCTTTAAGCTTGTCAAAACTCCATTGGTTTTTGAGATGAAGAGAATTTTCTATACGCACTCGGTGAGGCTCTTTTCCTTGAGCGGTAAAAAGCGGATTGATAAAAATGGTGGAATATTTTTTTCTTTCTTCCTCCAACTTTTCAAAAGAGTTTAACAACTCCTCGGGCGGCACAATTTTTTCCAGACTTTTTGTGTTTTGATGAAGCCCCTTCATCTCCTCCAGATTTTTTTTGTAAATATCTTTCAACTCATCCGTGTCCGGGAGAAACAAAATGGTTTCGGGATCAAGATAATCAAAAAGGGTTGCCGATTTCTCATAAAAGGTGGGAAGAAAAGTTTCTAGCCCTGCGAAGCCCCGTTTTTGTTCAATCCGCTCCACGACCTCTCTTCGAAGTGTTGCCGGAAGATCCTCTGCATCACTCCACATTTTAATTTGTTTGACGGCATGACTCACAGAAGCTTCATTGAAAACAATTTCATTAGCGGGGATAAGTGTAACTCGCGAATCACGGTTCTTAGTCTTTGGTCCATGGTCCATAGTCCACGGTCCACGGTCCTTTATTTTTAATGAAGTTTGAGTTGCCGGATCAAATTGGCGAATTCCCATTAAATAATCTCCTTCAAACTCCAAACGGAACGGATATTCCTCCTGCGGAGGGAAAATATCGATCAGGGCCCCGCGCAGAGCGAAATCACCGGGAGACTCCACAACAACTTCCTCGGTATACCCCGCATCAATGAGCCAAGAGACCAGCTCTTCTCTATGCACCTCGTCGACCAAAAAAAGTGTCCTCTGATAATGGCGCAGAACAGAAGGCGGAATCATTTTTCTTGATAATGCAGGCCATGGGACCACGAGAATATGCGGCTCTTTTGAAAGAAGAGTCGACAATGTTTTCATTCTTTCAGCCATCGTATCGGTTCCGGAGACAAGTCCGGTATAGGGAAGCGAGTCGTGAGGAGGAAACCAGAGAACCGAATGCGCATTTTGGGGTCCCAAAAAAAATTCCAGATTTTGTTTGAGAGTGATGCCTGATTTTAAATCAGAAGTGACGCGAATAAAACTTTTCCCAAGACTATTAAACTCCGCAAACTCTGCGAGTTTGCTTCGCGGGCAGGCAAGGCCTGCCCTTGACGCTTCAAAAAAACGCGCAAGGAAATAAGCCTCGGAGGATAAATCAAGACCAACGATGGATTGAGGATAAGGGGGATTGAGAGAGAACATTTAAAATCCAAATGCAAAATGCAAAATGACAATGTAAAATTTTAAATTTTGAAATGTCATTTTGATTTTTGATTTTTAAATTTTGATATTTCAAGATATTTCAAGGATAGAGTCCGCGCGTGAGCATGGAAGTGGAGACTTTACGGATGGCTGTCATCAGGGCCGCGGTTCTCATGTCAACTTTTTCCTTAAGAGACGTTTGATAAACTCTTTCAAAGGCATCCGACATCATCTCCCACAAACGGTGGTTGATTTCTTTTTCTTTCCAGAAAAGATTTTGAAGATCCTGCACCCATTCAAAGTAGGAAACTACCACACCACCCGCGTTGGCAAGAATGTCGGGAATGACAAAAATATCATCGCGTTCGCGAATGATTTGATCGGCTTCATTGGTGGTAGGACCGTTGGCTCCTTCCGCCAAAATCTTACACTTCAACTTTCCGGCATTGTCCTTGTGAATCACGCGTTCAATGGCGGCCGGAACCAAAATATCGCAATCAACCTCCAGCAAATCTTCATTGCTGATAAAATCTCCTTCAGGATAACCCTTCAAAAATTTATTCTGATTCAAATAGGCCGTCAGAGAATCGTAGTGAAGACCATTTGCATTATAAATTCCGCCGGAGGCATCACTGACCGCAATAACTTTGCAGCCAATTTTTTCCAGCTTGCGAGCGGCCGCGCCTCCCACCTGACCGAATCCCTGAACCGATATTCGCGTTTTGGAATCCAGTTTCATTTTCATTTTTTCGGCGGCGCTGATGATGGTGTAAACAACTCCGCGCCCCGGCGCTTCTTTGCGACCAAGGGAACCCCCGATATCAATTGGTTTTCCGGTCACCACACCCGGTATGGAGTGCCCTTTTTGTTGACTGTAGGTATCCATGATCCAAGCCATCACCTGTTCATTGGTTCCCATGTCCGGTGCGGGAATATCGGATTCGGGACCGATAAAATTCAAAATTTCAATTGTAAAGCGGCGAGTCAGACGTTGCAATTCCTGGCGCGAGAGAGGATTTGGATCAATAGCCACTCCCCCTTTGGCGCCGCCAAGAGGCAAACCAATGATGGCGCTCTTCCACGTCATCATCATGGCAAGAGCGGAAACCTCGCCCAGATTCACATGTGCATTGTAGCGAATTCCGCCTTTGCAGGGACCCAAAGTATCATTATGTTGAACACGATAACCGGTCACCAACTCCACATGCCCGTCATCCATTCTAAAAGGGACGCTGACGATGAGGGCTTTTTCCGGAACACGAAGCCGCAAAGCAATATTTTCATCGAGATTGATTGCGTGTGCGATGCGTTCAAAATTGGCCTGCATTTCCTTGAAAAAGGTGCTTCCCCATTCGGCCTGATGTTGGTGTTTGGGTGTTGTCATTTTGATGAATGCGAGGCGCACCTATCATATTTTTTCTCTTTGTCAATAAGATCAAAAACAGCTCTCACAATCTGATTACAAAAAAGAAATCCTTTGGAAGTCAGTGTCACCCGATCCGGATTCGAAAAGCGGCGAATCCAGCCTTCTTCGCTCCATTGGACAAGATTTGGCCCCCAAAGTTGTGCTTCGTTCTCTGTTAAAATCACTCCTTCTTTAAGTCTTAATCCCATCATCCATCTTTCTTTCCACGCCGTTTTGTCATCGATTATTTCTTCTTCTTCCTTTTTAAAATTGCGCATCGTTCGCCATCTCTTTTTTTCAACACAGGAAACAGAGCCCTCACCCAACCCTAAATAATCCCCATAACGCCAATACTGGAGATTATGGCGACACTCGAAATCCGGTTTTGCAAAATTAGAAATTTCATAACGGCACCAACCGCCGCATTCGAGCAGTCGAACAACCATGGAAATCATTTTCACCAAATTTTCTTCGGGAGGCATTTCAACTTCACCTCGCGATACCTGTCCAGCCAAAGGTGTCGCGGGTTCCACGGTTAACTGATAAGCGGAAATGTGAGGGATTTGAAAAGACATGGCCGTCTCCAAATCCGCCTCCAAATTTTTGAAAGTTTGTGTGGGAATACCAAAAATCAAATCCATGTTGATATTTTCAAAACCCGCGGACAAACAATTTTGCAAAGCGTCCTTGGCTTCTTTCGCCGAATGAATTCTTCCAAGTTTTTTTAACAAGGGATCCTGAAAAGACTGAACACCAATGGAGGCGCGGTTGATCCCAAGCTCAAGCCATTTTTTAAAATCACTCTTTGTCGCCGTTTTGGGATTTGTTTCAACAGTAATTTCCGTTCGGGAATCCAAAACAAAAACTTTGGAAATTTCGCTAAGAATTTTTTCAAAAAATTGAGGCGGCATCAGCGAAGGCGTCCCTCCGCCGAAAAAAATGGAAAGTAATGGACGATTTTCCAATTCCAGCCGTTTTACCTCGTTTTCTAACTGCTGGATTAAATTTTTGGCGTAAATCGAATGGGGAACGTCCCCTTTTTTCATCGCGATGGAATGAAAATCACAATAAGGACATTTCGCGAGACAGAATGGGATGTGAATATAAAGGGCAAGAGGGTTCATTAAAATTCTATGCTTGAAATTTGTTTCAGAAATGCTTTATTTAAGACACGCCGTTGAGGCATCAATCAATAGAAATTATAAAAACTTTTTTGGTCCATTGTCTATGGTCCATAGTCCTTGGTCCAGAAGAAAAAAGGGAGGTAGTATGAAAGTAAAAAAGATTTTGTCCAGTTTTATTGCAGTCCTCGCGGGACCAGTGCTTCTCACTTATTGCGGCACGGCCGGCAACCCATCCACAACTTCCGGTGCCGGAACTAGCACGGGTGTTGGCATTAGCGGCACTGTCACGGTGCCTTCCACAACAAGCGCCAGCATTAGTGTTGGTGCAAGTCTCTCCAAGGGAGGAGTGGGCAAACGCATTATTACCTCCAAAGCGATAGGCGATGTTGCCGCCACAACCGGCACCGTAACCTGTAAAAAGCTGGATGGCACTGTTTTGGATACCGGCATCATCGGCAGTGACGGAAGTTTGAGCGGTCTTGTTGTCAGTCCCTCCAGTTTGGATTCCACCAGTCAGGTACTTCTTGAAGCCACCGTTGGATCAAAAAAAGTGACAAGTCTCGTTGATCTCACAGGAAAAGCGGCCGGACAAACAGCCAGCGCGGGGACCGTCAATACGGATTCCACACTGGCCGTGCAACAGGTCTATTTTCAAGCCTCTGCCAGCGCGACACCCGATAGTCCGTCAGCCCTTGCCGCAAAAATAGCCAGCGGTGAAATTGATCCGCTTGCCCTTTTCAAAACTTTCAAAAGTAGTTTTGATGTCACGACGACGGCAGGTTCAAGCGATGCGGCAGGCGCCATGCAGGCAATAAGCAAGGCTTTCAGGGCGGCCATGGCCAACGGCGCCCCTTCTTTCGCCGACATCAATTCGGCACTTCAGGGAGGAAGCATCGTCAACACATGGAAGGGGCTTGATTCCACACTGAGCGGTGTGGATATGAGCACAGCTATGCAACAAATTCAAAGTTTCATTCCCGCCTGCGCCAAAACTTTTCAGGACAGCACCACCGCCACCAAATACAAGACAGCCGGAGATACCGGATGGGCCGCGGCGGCACAGTACTTCGCAAAACAAACCAAAGACGATTTGGCTAATGGCATCACTCATCCCGAGGTGTTTCAAGGATACTTGGCTCAGAACGCAACCGCCTTTAATAACGGCGACCCAACAGCTTTTGACGCAATGAAAAAAACTGGGGCCGCCCGCATTATGGGCCAATTTGCCGGAAAACTCGGAAGTGGAGATACTTTCTCCAGCAGTCAATGGGAAGCCCTTAAAAAGTTGATGGATGCACAGAAAGACAGCTTTGATTCCGTAGCCTCCAGTAAATATGCCGCAATGGGCGAGGCTTTTTACAATCAGTTGAAAGCGGCTAATTCCGCCACGGAAATCGCGGCGCTCAAAGCCAATCCGGGAGCTTTTGCCGGCAAAATTTTTGACAGACCGGAAGCCTATACGGGAACGGCGGGCCAGACAGCCTTTGACAACCAGTTTGTCACGTACGTGCAAAACCCGACATCCTTTACAGGGGCCACTGGCTGTTCTTCAAATTCAGATTGTCCGACCGGCCAGTCCTGCAATACGAATGGGATGTTTTGTATCTCCTCCACCTGCTCGTCAAACTGTGTTTTTGGTTCCCCCTGCACAACCAATGGTCAATGTGCTTCAGGTGTTTGTACGAGCGGATTCTGTTCCTATAACACGACTGTATCCGGGGTCGATCCACTCGCACAATGTGCCACGCTTAATGCTACTTGCACTAACAACACACAATGTTGTTCCGGAATTTGTTCAAGCGGTGTATGTGCCAGTCTCGTCAACGCAGGAAGTGCTTCCTTTGCGGGGTTCTATAAGAAAAATGCAGGTGCCACTTGCGTGTTTTCTTTAAATGTCGATGGAATATCCGGAACAGCCTTTGCGGCCTTTGGTGCCAACGATCCCACCAATCCCGCCACCAACACGGTGTTTGGTGGGGGATGTACATTCAGCGGAACAAGTACTCCATTTTCCATCGGTTCATGCACTGTTGGCAACCCTGCTGGCGCTTCTGGAACCATACGGTGTGATGGATCCGGCGGATCCACAACGCTTGGTCTGTCTGGATCAACCTTAACAGGAACTTGTGCTCTGGGAGGGGGGTTAAGCGGAACCTGCACGGTGAATCATACAAAGTTGTAAATTATCGTTTCGTCTTGTTTTACAAACCCCCCGCCAGTCCTTGGCGGGGGATTTTTTATTCCCCCTTCCACAAGTGTCGGACACTTACACGCATGGTCGTCAAAACCATGACAGGGGAGTGTCTTTTTTGACGGTTTTTTCTTGCACACTCAAAAATCAATCAAAAAATACACAATAAAAACAAGGCGTTACAAAAAGTGGTCTCGCAAATTTTCTGGCATCTTATTTGCAGTCTCTACTCTGTGGAAAGGGAATATATTTATGAGACACCACGAGGTTCTATCGTTCGTTAAAAAACTAATGGAGAGGGTCAAACTGGATCCAAATTTAAATCCCAATGAGGTTCATGTTTTTAATGTACATGCGGCCTACGGGCATTATCAGGTAATCATCGGACCAGCAGATAAAGTTGCCAAACATAATAGCAACAACAGACCCATTGAGATTAATGGTTCTTTGCATCATTTATTTGTTTCAAAAAATCACATCACACCGCATCCCTCCCACAATCAGATTCAAAATAATCTTAAAGGTTGTGTCATCATGCGGGATTTGACGCTTCATATGAAGGACCCCACGGGAACGGGGTGCAAACTGGATGCTCAAACCAGACAAAATGCCCTTTATGTGCGTGAGAAAATTAATCTCGCCGGCAATGATGGGGATAAATTTTTGAAGCGCATGGAAAATACGGGCAAGCTTGCCAAAGATACCTACAAAATTGTTCAGGAAGACATTCTCAATGCCCTCGCGATGAAACAATATACACAGGCGTAAGGACCATGGACCATGGACCATGGACTATGGACTATGGACTACGGACCATGGACCATAATGTGCAGTTCTTTGAGTTGGGCCTCATCTACAAAAGATGGAGCTTCGGTGAGTAGGCATGTTGCGGAGGTTGTTTTTGGGAAGGCGATCACGTCACGAATATTTGTACAGCCGGAAAGCAACATAACGAGTCTGTCAAAACCAAGTGCAAACCCTCCGTGCGGGGGCGCTCCATATTCCAAAGCGGAAAGTAAAAAACCGAAACGTTGTTTCGCCTCTTCCGCCGAGATATTCAAAATTTCAAAGATGCGCGATTGCAGATCACGATTGTGAATACGGATGGAGCCACCACCCACTTCATATCCATTCATAACAAGATCATATCCTTGTGAGCGCACTTTCTTTGGATCTTTTTTAAGCCACTCCAAATCTTCAACATGAGGCGCGGTAAAAGGATGATGGACCGCGACAAATCTTTTATCTTCTTCGCTCCAGTCAAAGAGCGGAAAATCGACCACCCAAAAAAGATCGTTTCGGGAAGCGTCCAAGACATTCAATTTTTTTCCCAATGAAACGCGCAAACTGCCCAACACCTGACAGGCCAGACTCCATTTGTCAGCCACGAACAAAATGGCATCCCCTGTTTTGAGTTTGAGTTGTTTGATCAACGCTTTTTTTTCTTCTTCGGAAAAATTCTTTGCGATTGGAGATTGCCACCCCACCACTTGCGCTATCTGCGAAGCAGACATGTTGTCTGCGCGCAGGTGGTGGGGCCATCCTTCAGTAGTTAGTTTCGCCCATCCCAATCCTTTTGCCCCATGTCCTTTGGCCTCCTGCTCCAGCGTTTCAAAATCTTTGCGCGACAGCTTTTCCGCGGGTGTCACCTTGAGGGCCTTGACCACATTTCCAGATGCAACGGTTGCGGCAAAAATCTTGAAATTGGAATTTTTAAAAATATCTGAGACGTCTTCCAACTTCCATGGAATACGACGATCTGGTTTGTCCGAACCGTATTCATTCATGGCCTGAAAAAAATCAATTTTATCGAGCGGGGTTTTTATTTTTTCCTTTAAAATTTCCTTAAATATCGTCGACATCAATCCTTCCAGTATTTCCAGAACATTGCCCTGATTGACAAAAGAGGCTTCGATATCAACTTGAGTGAATTCGGGCTGGCGGTCGGCCCGCAAATCTTCGTCCCGGAAACATTTCACAATCTGAAAATATTTATCGAGACCCGCCACCATCAACATCTGTTTAAAAAGTTGCGGTGATTGCGGCAAAGCGTAGAAACTGCCGGGATGGACACGGGAGGGAACCAGATAATCTCTCGCTCCTTCAGGAGTGGAGCGAGTAAGCATCGGTGTTTCCACTTCGATGAAACCCTCTTTGGATAAATGATTGCGTACCACCTGCGCTGTGCGATGGCGAAGCTCCATGAAACTCTGCATTACCGGACGACGCAAATCCAGAAAGCGGTAACGAAGTCTCACCTCTTCAGCAACATCGGTGTCGGAAGAAATTTCAAATGGAGGTGTTGGAGAGCTATTTAAAATCGCGCATTCTTTGACAACGACTTCAATTTCACCTGTCGGAATTTTTTTATTTTCCATTCCTGTTGGACGATGACGAACCGCCCCTTCCACCGCGACAACAAATTCCGAGCGAATTTCTTTTGCCACACTTTGTGTGTTGGGAGAGAGTTGAGGATCAAACACAATCTGTGTTTTTCCCCAGCGGTCGCGCAAGTCCACAAAAATAAGCCCACCATGATCGCGTCGCACATCACACCACCCCATCAACATCACTTTTTTGCCAATCTGTTTTTTGCTTAACTCCCCACAGTTGTGAGTGCGTTTTTTTTGAGTTACAAAATTTGTCATAAAAATGTAAAATTCAAAGTGCAAAAATCAAAATGACAAACCAAAATTAAAAATTTCTAAATGCTTTCCCATTTAATTAAGGTTAGGTTTGTCATTCCTGCGAAGGCAGGAATCCAGTCATTTTAAGTACATCTGGATCCCCGCCTTCGCGGGGATGACATGAAAACCTTAATCAAGTGGGAAAGTATAAATTTTCAATCGTCATGATAGTTGCTCCACCAATCGTCCCAACAAAACTTCTTGTTGTTTGCCTGTTGTCATTTCTTTGACAACGGCAATCCCTTTAGCCAATTCATTTTCTCCAAGAATCACAACGTGCTGTGCCACCAGTTTATCGGCACGCCGCATTTGACTTTTGAGCGAACCTCCATAAGAGCATTCTACGACCAATCCTTTGGCCCTCAATTCCTGAATCAGAGACAATGATTTCTGCTGGGCCTCATTGCCAAGTAACGCAAAATAAATCAGTTTTTCGGCTGACCGCTGATCGCTGACAGCTGATTGCTGAATAAGCATCAACCTTTCCATTCCAATCGCAAAACCAACTCCGGGAATATCGGGACCGCCCAAATCTTTGACCAGACCATCATAACGCCCCCCCGCCGCCACCGCATTCTGCGCACCCAAGCGGTCACACAAAACTTCAAAAGCGGTGCGACAATAATAATCGAGTCCGCGCACAATGCGCGGGTTTTCCTTAAACTTCACATGCCCTGCCAACAAAAGTCCGCGCACTTCACGATAATGTTGATGACAAGGTTCGCACCAAAAATCATTCATCAAAGGAATGTCTTCCGTCATTTTTCGGCACGCCTCTTTTTTGCAGTCCAGCACGCGCAAAGGATTTCGCGCGATTCTCTTTTTGCATTCTTCGCAGAGTTTGAGCGATTTCCCTTTCAGAAATTGATTCAAGGCTTCCAGATATCTTGGACGACATTCAAAACAACCGATGGAATTGATTTCAAGACGGGTGTCTTCGATTTTCAGACTTGTAAACAATTGTTGGAGCATCATCAAAAGCTCGGCATCGGCTAATGGGGATTCCGCACCGATTAGCTCGGCACCGATTTGGTAGAATTGACGGGAGCGTCCCTTCTGAGGCTGTTCGTAACGAAACATAGCCCCAAAATAACTGAGTTTGGCAATGGATTCTTTGGCATGAAGCCCCGCTTCGATGTAAGCGCGCACCACGGGAGCGGTTCCTTCCGGGCGAAGTGTTAAAGATATGCCTTTGCGGTCTTCAAATGTGTACATCTCTTTTTCGACAATGGCGGAAGTTTCGCCAACACTGCGGACAAATAATTCGGTGGGTTCTACAACAGGTGTGCGAATTTCCTTGAAACCATACGTGGCAAAAATCTTGCGGGCGAAAGCTTCCACCTTCTGCCAACTCTCCGACTCCGGCGGCAACAAATCGCTCATCCCCTTAATTCCGGTGATTTTCATTTTGCGCTAACTAACAAATAAAGGTCCAAATTCCAAGGACTTAAAATTTCGGGAAAAACATGCCTGTTGTCTTTTTGTATTCTGCATATTCCGGAAAAATGGGGGTGATTTTTGCTTCTTCGAAAGAGGCGCGGAGCCATAGGCAGACAATAAAGGCAAGGGTCAAAAAAACATTGACCCACGAAAAAAGAAAAATGCAAAATCCGATTGTGGCGGTGATTTCGCCCACATAAAGAGGATGCCGCACCCATCGATAAGGACCGGACCGCACAAAATTTCTTACCTCGGTTAAAATGCTGAAGGAATTTTTCAAATAAACCATCGACAGCACCATGAGACAGTCGCCGAATAAAATAAAAAATGGGGCGATATCGTTCCACGCACCTATATTGTAGGGTTTGATCCATCGAACCGATTCGTTGATTCCAAGAGGCATTATGGCGCAAAGGAGCGGCAAAAAAATCTCGCGCGGTCTTGAAGCCGCCGCAATTGGTGTTCTTCGGATCACATAACTTACCCCAAAAAGAAGAAACAACACCATGATCAGAGACCAATTCATCCAGTTGGAAAAAGTAAAGCCCTGCGGCAGTTGCTGATATTTATTGACTCTCTGGAGGACGTGATAAACGACATAACCAAAGAAAAAGCCACCTCCCAAAATGCGAGAAAAAATTTCAATGGGAAGTTCCCTCATTATTTTTTGGAAGAAAGATTATCCAGCTCTGCGAGAAGAGCCAACGCCTCGGTGTGATTTTTATCCACCGCCAAAATCTTTTTCAGCGCTTCTTTGGCGATATTCTCTTCTTGTTTGGCTTCGCTATCGAGTCCCGTCGCCTGATACATTTTGACCAACGCCAAGGAACTGTTGGCGGCTTTTAGCCACTGCGCCAGTTCTTTGCTTCCGACAACAGGCCCGGCAGATGGTTTAACTTCTGATTTTTTCCCGGTTGTCATTACGGGTGTGGCTTGTGCAGATTGCGGCTTTGCTTGTGTTTTTGCCTGCGTTTTTGCCTGCCCCTTACCCGCTTTTTGCAGTTCTCTCTCTTTTTCTTTTTCTTCTTTTTCTTTTTCTTTAGCTTCTTCTTCACGCTGAACGGCTTCGGCTTTCTTTTGGCGTTTTTCATTGGCATTTTTGAGAAGTCTCTCAAAGGAACCCTCTTCAACCGCTTCAATCATGGGACGCATATTTTCTATTTCTTCAGGCAACAAAACCAGAATTTGCTCATAGGCTTCCAATGCCTTTTCCGTTTCACCATTGGCTTGATAAAGTTCTGCCAATTCCTCATATTTTGAGCGCGCTGTTTCCAGTTGATTGAGTGATCCATACATTTCGGCCTGCAGGGCTAGTAAAAAAGAATCACTCGCAACATGTTGTTTGGATTGCTCCAGCCACTTAAGGGCCATTTTGAAATCTTTTTTGTCATAATAAATTTTAACAAGATCCGCGAGCATCTCTTTATTTTTTGGCCTATGCGGCAGAATGCGTTCATAAAGTTCGATAAGACGCGGCGCTTCTTTTTTTTGTTCCCGAAATTGTTTCGCCAAAACTTCGTATTGTTCGATCGCTTCTTCTTTTTTGTCTTCCCGCTGATACGCTTCCGCCAAACGAACGCGGTGTCCGGCATCGCTGGGCGCTAACTCCACCAATTTTTGCCGGATTTTGAGAGAATCCTGAAAGAGTCCCTTTTGATCATAAGTTTGAGCCAAAATTTCAAACTGGTGGACAGCATCTTTATTGAGTCCCATTTTTTCGTAAAGATCGGCCAGAGCATTGTTGATATCCATCAACGATGGATTAAGACGCAGAATATTTTTATAAACAGTCACGGCCTTCAGATAGAAACCATCCGCGGCGTAATGTTCGGCTACTTCACGGTAGGACTTGATGGCCTCCGGAATCTGGCGGCACTTGGCGTAAAGTTCGGCAATCCGCAGTTTGATCCGCATATCTTGCGGATCAAGGGCCAAAAGTTTTTCATACTCACGGGTTGCTTTATCAAACTTTCCCTGAGTGATGAAATCCTTGATCGTATCCAGAATTTTATCTTTGTTGAGTACCGTCATGGGTTAAATGTTTTAAAAGTTCCAAACCAAGCAAATAGCCCTGTTCGCCGAAGCCCACTATACAGGCTTCGGCCACTTCTGCAATATAGGAATGGGCGCGAAACGCTTCCCGTTTGTGAATCTTGGAGAGATGCACCTCCACCACGGGAATGGACATGTCCGCCACGCAATCTCTAAGAGCAATACTCGTGTGGGAGTAGGCACCCGGATTAAAAAGAACACCGGATGTTTTCGTCGTCGTCTCCTGCAAATAATCGATCAACGCACCTTCACTGTTAGATTGAAAATAGTTTAATGGAATGTCGTGCTTCATCCCCCACTTTTCAAGACCGGTCCAAATCATATCCCACGTTTTCGCACCGTAGTGATGCACTTCTCTTTTTCCCAACATGTTGAGATTGGGTCCGTTAACGATTGTCAGATTGCAATTCACTTAAACCCCTTTTCGCCTCTTCATTGTGTGGTTCTCTGGATAAAATAGTCTGATAAACTTCTGTAGCCTGAGCAACATGCCCTTGTGCCGCGTAAATTTTTGCCATGGTGACCGTTTCCCAACTTGCCACTTTTTTTGGAACGGGTGGTAGTGGCGGTGGTTGTTCTAAACTATTTTGCAACTCCATAGCTTTTTCATGATTGGGGACCAAATTCAAAACGATTTGGGTTTCCTTTTTGACCTCGTCCCATTTTTTTTGCCGCAGATAGATTTTTGCCAAAATCAGATGACCACTCACCAGTTGGGGGTGATATTGCAAACCTGCGAGGCAAACTTTCAGTGCTTCATCTACGAGACCATACGAAAGCAGATATTCGGCAATCGGCGCAAAGACAATAGAAGCAGGATCCTCCTGCCACAGATTGTAGTAGCGCAAAAAATGGGAGTTGTTCAGAAGATCAGGATGCATGATGGCTCCAGTTTCTATTTAAAGGGGCTTGCGTCGCCCCCCTCCAACGGCAAAGCCGTTGGAGCCTCCCCCTCACGTTCGCCTTGCTCACTGAAGGGGGTAACCGCTTCCTTATAATGCTGACAGATCTGATTTGCAATCTTTTCGGGTTTCTCAAAAGTGGAAGAGACTTTCAAATGGCATTTTTTATAGAAATCTTTCCGTTCCTGAAAAATTTCTCTTAAATGTTTCAGAGTCAAAGGAGTTGGTAGTAGAGGTCTTGAATCCGTGTTTTTGATGCGTGCAAGAAGCAAAGGAAGTGGGACGTCAATCCAAACAACATATCCCTCGTTGTTCATCCGGTTCACATTGATTTTTTGTAAAACCATTCCACCCCCTGTTGCCAAGACAAGGGTCTGCTTGTTCAAAATTTTTCTTAAGAATTGTTTTTCCCATTTTCTAAAAGCCCGGATTCCAAAACGGCGAATGTAGGAGGACGAGTGAAGTCCAAACTCTTTTTCAAAATGCTGATCTGAATCGACAAATGGAAGTTTAAGTTGAGAGGCAACAAGAGGGCCCACTGTTGATTTACCCACCCCCATAAAACCGGTCAGGATAAGATGTTTCATCCGGGAAATACTTTGTCTTTTTCAGCGATGGCAAAACCCAAAGCCAGCAGGATTTTTCTTTTGGTATCCATCCGACATTCCATCCCTTTTTCGATTCGGTCAATGGTCAAACTCGAGAGTCCGGCTTTTCTGGCCAACTCGGCTTTACTCATTAAAAGGGATTCGCGAACAGCACGTAAGTTATTCATTTTCATAGAATCGCATTCAAAAACCCCCGTCGCTCGTAGAAATTTCTGCTCAGCGAGCAGAGCGAGCGTGAAGGGGAGGCTCCAATGGCTTTGCCATTGGAGGGGGCTTTGCTTGCCCCTACAGATAGAATCTGTAAAAATGGCCGGATAGTCAAGTATTTTTAAAAATTTTTAAAATTTAATGTTATATCACCTATAATTAAACTAAATTATATGTTAATTATGCAAGTATCGGAAAGATAGGTAGTCTTGTTGAGGGTACATCTAAAAAACCCCGCTTGTCATCCTGACCCCTTCGCCATCATTGTCATTCTGAGCGGAGCGAAGAATCTGCTCGCGCTCAGTGTAAACTCCGTGAAGGATCTGCTTGATAACAAATTGGATTCGAAGCACAGCGAGGAATGACAAATTGTGGTTTTAACGCCTTCGTAGGTGTCGGACACCTAATGAAGTAACGAAAGATACCAATTGAGGATTTGGGAACCGAAGAAGAGCTGTAAATAGGCAGAAAAAGCTAAAAAAGGACCAAAAGGGAGGGCATATTGCCAGTTTTTCTTACAAGAAACGACAATAAGTCCAATAATTGTCCCTAAAACAGAAGCAACAAGTAAAATCATTAAAATAGGTTGCCAACCAAAAAAGGCACCCAACATGGCGGCCAATTTCACATCGCCACCACCTAACCCCTCTTTTTTCTTCATTTTTTCATAGCCCCACGCCACCAAAAATAAGAAGCCTCCCCCCATCAAAATTCCTAACGCAGATTCCATAAGGGCCTGTTTGCCGAACAGTGGGGAGTTGTCCAAATAGTGGACCAAAATGCCGGCCCCAATTCCGGGCAAAGAAATCGCATCGGGAATAATTCGGTGGGCCAAGTCGATAAAAATGATGGCAAGCAAAGGAGCTATAAAAAGACAAAACCAAGCGAAATAAAGAAGCCAATTTTGAAAATAAAGGAAAGTCATGACCGATAAAATGCCGCTAAGGAGCTCAACGATAACATACTGAAATGAAATGGCTTTATGACAGTGGCGGCATTTTCCTCGCAGGAGTAAAAAACTGAGCAGGGGAATGTTTTCATACCACGCAATCGGGTGCTGACATTGGGGGCAATAAGAGCGGGGCTTTACAATCGATTTTTCCTGAGGAAGCCTGCAAATCACCACATTCAAAAAACTCCCAACACAGAGTCCAAAAATGGCGACAAACGTAAGGGTCAAAATGGGTGCTGTCATGAATAGGACCGTCATCGCGAAAAAAATTAACTTTTTTGCACTTTTTAAGCAACTAAATTGAAGTTCCGACGATAACTAAGGCGAACTTAATAAAAGGAGGAATTTTATGTCACGGACTCTTCGCGCATTATCCCTTGGCTTTGCAATTCTGTTGTTGAGTCATTGTTCCGGCGGCAGTTCTTCCAAAAAGGGGAACAACGAAATCAATCCATCAACCTCCACACCCATCTCCACTTATTTCGGAGTTCCCACTTCGGAAGATGGAACCAAGAGTAATTTAATCACGATTCAGAAGTCCGCTTTGGGACAGGAATTTTTATTGCAGGGATCTCTCGCGGAACAGCAATATTACGGCACACAAATTGAAAATCCAAAATCACGAAATGCAAAAAGTCATATTGTCAGTTTTCAGGAACAAGAAAACACTCTTTTGATGCTGGATGTCACCCAAGGTCATCAACCCGGCAAAGAAATTCCTGCTCACCTTCTGCTCGCTTCTTTCCCCATCAAAAAAAATGAAAAGACATCTATTACCTTCGACTTTAATGAGGGGATGAAAAATCTTCTGCTTAATAGTGACTGGTATTCTTCTGACTACGGAAAATCGATCGAACCCAATTTTGTTTTTTCCATAGACAGTTCCTACCTCCGAGACACCAAAATTGGAGCTAGTGCAATGACCATTGTACAAACCGTTGCGGCAAGATATTTAGACGCGTTACTTCCCTTTGAAATGACTTATTATATTAGCCCCTACAAGCAAAATTCGAATTACATTCCCGTTGATTCGCCAGGGTTCAACTATCTTGGTTATTTTGAATCGAACCCAATTGTGGAAGAAAGTTTTGGAACTCCATTTACATATATTACCCGTTTCGACATTTCGAAACCTGTGATTTATTATCTTTCCAGCGCCATTCCCAAAGAATATCGAGACACAGTCCGCGAAGGCGTTTTGTATTGGAACAAAGTTTTTGGGAAAGAAGTTCTGCAAGTTGCCGATGCACCCGAAGGAATGACCGCCCCCGATTTTGAACATAACATTATCCAATGGCACACAGATCACTATGACGGCGGCATCGCCGATGCACAAATGGATCCACGTACAGGCGAAATTTTGCATGCCCAGATTTTCATTGCAAGCGGTTGGACAACGCCGGTGCTTTTGCATAATCTTCCAAAATTTGAAAGAAAGATTGCCCCAAAGATTATCTCACCAAAAACTTCTGCAAATTTTTTCGAAGAGACCCCCCTCTGCCAGCTTCAGTTTTCGGATATTGCAGGTGAGCTTTATCAATATCGGGATGTTCTGGAAAAACTTCCAGATGAGCGCCTTCAAACTATGACCAAAGATATTTTAAGAAGGGTCATTTCACATGAAGTGGGACACACATTGGGGCTTAGACACAACTTTGCAGGCAGTTTGTAT
Organism: Deltaproteobacteria bacterium; assembly: GCA_016213065.1. Taxonomy (NCBI): domain Bacteria; kingdom Pseudomonadati; phylum Myxococcota; class Myxococcia; species Deltaproteobacteria bacterium. The sequence goes on along the minus strand of JACRBV010000059.1, from coordinate 11,684 downwards.
AATGTTTGGGATGGAGACACTGAAGAAAAAATTATTCGCGAATACTTATCATCGGGCAAATTGCCAGACAAACTAGAACCAATTTTTTCTTCTGTCATGGATTACGGCGGTTTTATTCCCCGCATCTTGCTGGGAAGTTATATCAATCAACCCGAAACAAAACCTCTTCCTTATGACTTGTACGCCATCCAATGGGGTTATTTTAATTTTAAACAACTCCCAAAATATGAAGAAGGCATAACATTTTGCACAGACAGTCAGGTTGGAGTTTTTGCTGATTGCGAACGACAAGATTCCGGAAAGCATCTCATTGAGAGAACGGTGTTTAACGCAAACCGAAGTCTGGAAAAAATACCATGGCTTGCTTCGGAAACTTATTTGGATGCAAAAGTCGGTTTTGATCCCAAATCTCGAAATCCTGTCGAAGAATCGACTCCCTCTACAGAATATCTCAGCTCTTCCGTTATGCAATCTTTTGAAAAATTATTGGATCTTTTAAGCGGAGAAACCACACTGGTGTCTATTTTGCGCAAACATCCCGATGCTACAGATATCGATAGAAATGAAATTGATTTCGACCATCTGGATTGGCTCAACAAAGAGATTAAAAATGCCGGGGGCATCAAAAATGTCCTAAAAATTATCGATCCTGGCTGGTTTCAAAAATCGACTGCTGAATTTCTGACACAATTCAAAATAATTGTTACCTCAGAAACATTTCTTAAAATCAATTTTCCTGAGGGAGGAGAAGGAGAATTTAATAAATCCGAAATAAGCTATATCTTAAAAAGGGCTGATGAACTTTTCCCAGCAACGGAAGAAAAATTAGTGCTCCATATAACTTCAGCCTTAGCGAAAGCCAATTATGCCCCGTTTGATTCGATTGAAGAGGTAGAACAGGCCTTAGCTCACTGGGCTGATTATGTGATTAATGCCGGCGGTGCAAAAGATTTCCGTTACTCTTTTTCAACACGCGCACAAGCCGTGAAGCTTTTAGTAAAATCGCAAGGTCCTTTGCCGGATTGGCTGGCGCAATATGTCCCTGCCATTGCTGAAAAACTCCGTCTGAAATTGGAAGCGGTATACGGCAAACCCATCGGACAAATCGACCCGCGCACCTTCCCCCGCAAAGATCAAGACGGTGTCGAAGCCGAACTGTCGCTGTATCAAGCCCTTGCCGGCGGCCTCCAAAAATAGCCTTTGCGGCACCTTAATCTTGTCATCTTTTGGGGCGTATGTTATGGGCGTCGCATGATTCAAAAACCTCACGAAGCGGAAGAAGAATATTTTGCAAAATTGGAGGCCGAAAAGAAACGAAAGTTGGCCGAAAAAAAGCGCTCCGAATTAAAAACAAAAGAAATTGAAACCTTGAAAGAGACGCACCAGATGCGGTGCGCCAACTGCGGTTTTGAACTCGATACAATCGTTTTCAAGGGAATTTCCATCAACAAATGTTTTCACTGTGACGGAGTTTTTTTGAATAAAGAGGCCTTTGAAACTCTTTGCGGACAGGACAACAATGTCCTCACGCGGCTTTTGTCCATTTTTGAATATAAATGATTGTGAGTGAGGATCCGGCTTTGCCGGTCCGAGCGAAAGGGGTGCGGGGGGAAGGAGCCACGAAGTGGCGAGTCGTTCCCCCCGATATAAAATGAAAAAAACCATCGAAAAAATGGCGCATCTGGCGAGACTCAAGTTTCCGGAAGAAGAGCTCAATCGTTTTACAAAAAAAGCGGAACATATTCTGGAATATATCGAAATACTCAAAGAAATTGACACAACCAAAATGGAACCCACCTCCCACGCAACCTTTACTGTGAATGCTTTTCGCGAAGATCAGGTTCAAAAATTTGAGAAACCGGAAAAAATAATTGATATCGCTCCGGTACATGATCATAATCTTTTTGAAGTCCCGCAGGTGATCGATGAAGCTTAAAGAGCTTTCCGAAAAATTGGCAAAAAAAGAAATTTCATCCCTTGAGTTGACGCAGAACTATTTCAAAAGAATTCACAAATTTAATTCCCAACTTAATTGTTACATCACCCTGTGCGAAGAAGCGGCCTTGAAACAAGCCAAAGAATCCGACGCCAGACGCACCAACGGAAAAATTCTCAGTTCCCTCGATGGTATCCCCATCGCTCTGAAAGATATTTTTATCACCGAAGGAATCAAAACAACTTGCGCCTCCAAAATTCTTGAAAATTATATTCCCCCTTTTGATGGAAGCACCTCCAAAGCTTTTAAAAACGCGGGTGCCGTGTTGCTTGGAAAATTGAATATGGATGAATTTGCGATGGGCTCTTCCAATGAGTTCTCCTCCTTCGGTCCCGTCAACAATCCGTGGAATTTGGAATATATCCCGGGCGGTTCCAGCGGCGGTTCCGCGGCCGCCACAGCGGCTGATCTTTGCGCGGCCACGATGGGAACCGACACCGGTGGTTCGATTCGTCAACCCGCCAGTCTCTGCAATATTGTGGGACTCAAACCGACCTACGGCAGAATCACGCGCTATGGCATCATCGCGTTTGCTTCCTCGCTGGATCAGGCGGGACCCATGACCAAAGATATCACCGACTCTGCGTTGATGATGAATGCTGTTTCCGGTTTCGACGCAAAAGATTCAACATCTCTGAACGAGCCGGTTCCCGATTACACAAAAAATTTGGGAAAATCGATCAAAGGATTGAAACTGGGAATCCCCAAAGAATATTTTATCGACGGCATTGATTCTGAAGTGGCCGATGCCGTTCGACTTGCCGCCAAAAAATTTGAGGAATTGGGCGCGGAGGTTCAAGAGATTAGCCTCCCCCACACGCGCTATGCGGTTCCCACCTATTATATTATTGCGCCGGCCGAGGCGAGCGCCAACCTCGCGCGTTACGATGGGGTACGCTATGGCAGGCGCGCCAAAGATCCCGAAGACCTTCTCGATCTTTACGAAAAATCGCGCACGCAGGGTTTTGGAGCGGAAGTCACACTGAGAATTGTCATCGGCACTTATGTTTTATCAACCGGTTATTACGACGCCTATTATTTAAAAGCGCAAAAAGTACGCACCTGCATCAAAAACGATTTTCTAAATGCTTTTCAAAAAGTGGATGCCATCATAACTCCCACGGCACCCACTCCCGCTTTTCGCTTAAAAGAAAGAACCGATGATCCCTTAAAAATGTATCTTTCGGATATTTTCACAATCCCCGCGAATCTGGCGGGACTGCCGGCATTGTCGCTTCCCTGCGGTTTTTCCAACGCGGGTCTTCCTATCGGCATGCAATTGATTGGCAAACATCTGGATGAGGCATGCCTTTTGCAATTTGGGTTTGCCTATGAACAAGCAACCGACTGGCACTTGAGGGAACCTTCTTTATGAGAGACAGAGAGGCGGAGAGGCAGGGATGCAGAGAGGCAAAGATGCAGAGAAGCAGAGAAGAGGCAGAGAAACAGAGAGGCAGAGAGGTGACAAAATTTGAAAAAAAACCGATCAAGACTTATCGTGATCTCAATGTCTATCAACAATCATTTCATCTAGCCTTGGAAATCTATCAAATCACGACAACATTCCCGGAAGAAGAACGCTATTCTCTCGTTGATCAAATGCGAAGGGCCTCTCGTTCCATTCCTGCAAATTTGGCAGAAGGATGGGCTAAAAGAAGACACGAAAAAATATTCAAACGCCATCTTGTTGATTGCCTCGGTTCCTGTGAAGAAATGAAGATATGGTTGGAATTTGGAATGAAGTTTAATTATATTGAAGAGGACAAATACACTAAATTAACGGGGAAATATGCAGAAATAGGGGCAATGCTATCAAGCTTAGCCCAAAAGTGGCAGATTTTTTAATCTCTGCTTCTCTGCCTCTCTGCTTCTTGCTTCTTGCTTCTTATGAAATACGACGTCGTCATCGGTTTGGAAGTTCACGCGCAATTGTTAACAAAGAGTAAACTCTTTTGCGCCTGTTCCACGCAATTTGGTTCCCCTCCCAACACCCATGTTTGCCCCGTTTGCACGGGCCAACCCGGAACACTTCCCGTTTTAAATAAAACGGCGGTTACGATGGCAATCAAGGCGGGTTTGGGATTTAATTGCACCATTCAGGAGAAAAGTATTTTTGCGAGAAAAAATTATTTTTATCCCGATCTCCCCAAAGGTTACCAAATCTCCCAATACGAAAAACCAATTTGCCTAAACGGTTATCTGGATATTCAAACTGACGGCAAGACAAAACGCATTCCCATTCAAAGAATTCATATTGAAGAAGATGCCGGCAAATTGGTGCATGACTTGGGTAGCCCCAAGGTCAGTCATGTTGATCTCAACCGTTGCAGTACTCCACTGATCGAAATTGTGAGCGGTCCTGATATTTTTTCTGCCACCGAAGCGACGGAATATTTGAAAAAATTACGCAACATTTTGGTCTATCTGGAAATTTGCGACGGCAATATGCAGGAAGGAAGTCTGCGCTGTGACGCCAACATTTCAATCAAACCCAAAGGGACAAAAGAATTAGGGACAAGGGCCGAAATTAAAAATCTTAATTCCTTCAAATTTTTGGGAAACGCCATTCACTACGAAATCAAACGCCAGACCGAAGTGTTGGAGAGTGGCGGCAAAGTGTTGCAGGAAACAAGACTCTGGCATCAGGAAAAACAAAAGACCGAATCCCTCCGCAGTAAAGAAGAGGCTCATGACTACCGTTATTTTCCGGACCCCGATCTTTTGCCGCTCGTGGTTGATCAACTCTGGATCGAAAAAATTAAATCAGATCTTCCTGAATTGCCAACCGCCAAAGCAAAACGTTTTGTCGATCAATACAAAATTCCGGAATATGATTCCAATGTCTTGACTGCTGAAAAAGCGCTGGCAAATTATTTTGAAGAGTGCGTCTCCTGTTACAATGCACCCAAAAAATTGAGCAACTGGATTATGGCGGAATTGTTGCGCGAACTAAAACAGCGAGAACAGGATATCAGTCAGATTCGCCTTCAACCCAAACAATTGGCCCGGATGGTGGAACTGATCGATCAGGGAACAATTAGCGGGGCCATCGCCAAAACTATTTTTATGGAAATGATGGATAGCGGAGAAGATCCCGATAAAATTGTGGCGGCCAAAGGTTTGCAACAAATTAGCGATACCTCTCCCATCGAAGCGTGCATTGACAAAATTCTCGCCAGAGAAAAAGAAAATGTGACCCGCTACAAATCAGGTAAAACCAATGTTTTCGGGTTTTTTGTCGGTGCCGTAATGAAAGAAATGCAGGGAAAAGCAAATCCGAAAATGGTAAATGAATTATTGAAAAAAAAGCTGGATTGAATAGAGCATATTTCACAAATGGATGTCATCCTGAACACATTCGCTTCACTCAGTGTAAACTCCGTGAAGGCTCTACTTGATAACAAAATGGATTCTTCGCGGAGTTTACCCTGAGCCCGAGCAGATTCTTCGCTTCGCTCAGAATGACAAAGCGAAGGGCTCAGAATGACAAACATGCAAAATAATTTATGAGATATGCTCTAGAGAAGGAACCTCCCAATGTATAATTTTAAAACTATAGAATGGAAAAATGACAAGGTGGTGATGCTGGATCAGCGGCTTTTGCCGGCGGAAGAGGTTTACAATACCTATGAAGATTACATGGGTGTTGCCCGCGCGATTGAAACGATGGTGATTCGCGGCGCTCCGGCAATCGGCGTTACCGCCGCGTTTGGCGTTGCACTGGGATCTTTGGGTCTCGCCTCCAAAAGTTTTAATGATTTTTATAAAAGAATTGAAAACATCATCAATCGACTGGCTCAAACGCGTCCCACCGCAGTCAATCTTTTCTGGGCACTTGACCGGATGAAAAAAGTCACACTGGAAAATAAAGACCTCCCCATCGCAAAACTTCAGAAACGTTTAAAAGACGAAGCTCTCAAAATTTATTATGAAGATATCGAATCAAACCGGACCATGGGCAGGCATGGAGCACAATTGTTGAAAGACGGGATGACGGTACTTACCCATTGCAATGCCGGAGCCCTCGCCACCGCCGATTTTGGAACCGCCCTCGGAGTAATTTACGCCGCCGAGGAAGAGGGAAAAAGAATTCGGGTTTATTCCGATGAAACAAGACCCGCACTTCAAGGAGCGAGACTAACCGCATGGGAACTGCAGAAACATGGCGTCGATGTCACGATCATTTGTGACAATGTCGCCGCAACGGTCATGCAACAAAAAAAAATCGATTGCGTGATTGTGGGAGCCGACCGGATTGCCGCCAACGGCGATGTCGTCAACAAAATAGGAACCTACTCCGTGGCCGTCCTCGCAAAACAACACAACATTCCCTTCTATGTTGCCGCTCCGTTGTCAACCATCGACATCACCAAAAAAGATGCCTTCGAAATTCCGATTGAAGAAAGAGACATCACTGAAGTCACTCACATTAGAGATCAACAAATTGCCCCATCCCACAGCAAAGTTTTCAACCCGGTCTTTGACCGCACTCCGCACGAATTTGTCGCCGCCATCATCACCGAAAAAGGAATCGCCACCCCCCCTTTCGATCTAATTCTAAAAAACTGGAAATAAACAGGCCATGGGGGGTGTTGGGGGGAGTTGTTTTTGGGCACTCTCCCCAACTTTAGCGAGCGTCCGGCTTTGCCGGCGCGAGCGAATAGGCGGCGTCACCCAAATAACGCCACCCTATAGCAAATTAACTTTTCATTGGGATATCTGTCATTCCTGCGAAGGCAGGAATCCATGTGTTTATAAGCTTTTCTGGGTCCCCGCTTTCGCGGGGATGACATACTAAAAGTTAATTGACTGTAGTATAAGGAGAGGAAGGAATTTTTAATTCAAGCCTTCTTTTACCAGCGCCCGGTGCAATTGATTCACCGGCCCGCGTCGACCCACATAAATTTTGATCGGCTCTTTTTCGTTCGCCAAATTCAAAACGTGATAAATAATTGGAGGAATGTGACTGGAGCGCGCCAGATACATACCGCCGCAACTTAATATGGTTGTCTTTTTATGTTCGGAGAGCCGCGTTCCTTCGGTAGCCGCTCTTTCCAAAATCAACCTGCTGATCGATGAGATTTCTTTTATCATTGGGCCCTCCTGAGGACTATTTCTGCAAGAGACATACCAAGTGACCCTCTCAACGATAAAAAACTCTAACTCATTGAAATTATTATGCTAATTTTTTTATTTTTTTGACGGAAAGACTGCGAAAGCCTCTGGGGTGGGTGTTTTTAAACCTAAATTATCATTAAAGCGTCAAATTTTTGGATTTTTTGAAGAAGTGGCGAACATTGCTTTCGAGCGGAGGGAGCGATGATAGGTAATTCCGAAACGGTGGGCTTCGTCGCGGATGCGCATGAGATAAAGAAGTTCCGGTGCATTGGAATGAAAAGAAATCGGATTTTTTTGCCCGGGAATAAAAATCTTGTCAGTCTTCTCTTCCCCTTTTGCTTTTGCAATCGCTACCACGGCCTGTTGATGCAGACCTAAATCCGCCAAGGCTTTCAGAGCAATCTGGAGTTGCCCTTTGCCGCCATCAACGAGTAACAAATCCGGTGCAGGCCATTCGAGGGCGCGCCGAAATCGTCTCAAAAGAACTTCATACATCATGGCATAATCGTTGGGACCTTCGTTGATCTGAATTTTGAATTTGCGATAACGGTTCTTAAAAGGTTTGCCGTCGGCGAAACAAACCAGTGAACCAACCGCGTGTTCGCCCTGCAAATTCGAAATATCGACGCATTCAATAATGTGGGGTACTTGTTGCAAAGAAAGTTTAACTTGCAGGCGCTCAATCACCGTCTCTTCCGTTTTGATTTTTGATTCGGCCCAATGTTTTGCATTTTGCATCGCCATAGCCGTCATTTTGGCGGCTTCTCCACGACGCGGAATTGATAAAGAAACAGCGTGTCCCGATTTTTCTTCCAGAATTTCTTCGAGACTCGCAAGGTCTTCCAGTTTACATGGCAGAAGGATTTGGGAAGGGAGATCGAGCAGTGCACCGTAATATTGCAAAATAAATTGCGAGAGGATTGGAGACAGTGTTGGGGTCAGGGGCAAATCAAATCGAAGGCGATCTATGAGCGTTCCGCCGCGCACCACGAGAATACAAATGATGGATTCTTTTTTTGTGGTGGCGAATCCGAGACAATCGTAATTTTTCCCTCCGTGATGCACCACCTTTTGCTTTTCCAAAGTTTCTTTGGCGTGAGCGATGAGATCACGAATATGCGCCGCCTCTTCATACCGAAGACCTTCCGACGCATGGAGCATTCTGTTTTTCAATTTTTGAATGAGTTCCTTTTTCTGACCGCTTAAAAAAAGTTTTGTCTCTTCAACTTGTGAAGCATATTTTTCCGCGGATACTTTTCCAACACAGGGGGCCGTACAACGTCCGATATGAAATTCCAAACAGGGTCGGGAACGGTTGGCAAATTCATGATCGGAACAGGTGCGGAGTTGAAAATGTTTGGTCAACCAATCAACCGTCTGACGCAAAGCTCCCGCGGAAGAATACGGACCGAAATAAAGAGAGCCATCTTTGACAACATCCCGCGTGATAAACAGGGCGGGAAAAGGGTGATGGGTTAATTTGAGACTCGCGTAACTTTTATCATCTTTGAGAAGAAAATTGTAACGGGGTTTGTGCTTTTTGATCAGCGTATTTTCCAGAAGCAGGGCTTCTTTTTCATTGTCGGTGACGAGAAATTCAATGTCCGCTGTGCGACGCATCAAAAAATCGATCTGAAAACGGGATTTTGATTCCTTCTTAAAATAAGACTTAACGCGGCTTCGAAGATTTTTTGCCTTCCCCACATACAAAACATGACCCGCGGCATCTTTCATCCAATAAACGCCGCAACTTTTCGGAAAGTTTCTTATTTTTTCTTGTAACATATACCAGAAAGTAGCGGCTATATTTTGGTTCACCATTTAATGCGCTTACCAGAATGTAGCCGCTACTTTCTGGTCAATTGCCTAACACAATCGACACTTTTGTAAAAGCGTTCCCAACGTTCGTTGGTTTGGGAATTAAATAAATCCATCTGGGGTGTTTTGGTGACCAAATTTTGTGCAGAGATACCGATAAGGCGAATGGACTGTTTCCCTTCGATCAAAGGTTTGAGTAAATTTCTGGCCACTTCAAATAGAATGCGGTCGAAGCAGGTGGCTTCGGCAAATTGTTTGGAAGCGGATTCACTGGTGAAATCGGCGTAACGAACCTTCACGGCGACAGAACGGGCGTAGAGATTCTGCGCGCGAAGCCCGTGTCCTACTTCCGCCGTCAAAACCAACAATTCTTTTTCAAGGAGAGACCCATCCTTCGTGTTTTTCTCCAAAGTTTTTTCTTTTCCGAGCGATTTGATCACTTCAGTCACTTCAAGTTTCCAAGTATCTTCGCCTCGGGCTTTAGCCCTTAGATAAGGTCCGTAAATACCAAACGACGCTCTGAGAATTTGCGGGGACATGGCCGCCAGTTGACCCAGTGTAAAAATTCCCATCTGACGCAGGCGATTTCCGATTTGGGGACCGATGCCGGGCATTGTCTCCACGGGCAAGGGAGAGAGGAAAAAAACCTCCGCGCCTTTCGGGACTTCCATCATGCCACAGGGTTTTGCCAATTTGGAGGCCATCTTTGCCACCGACTGGGAAGAGGCAATACCGATGGAAACATTCAGACCCGTTTCTTTTTTGATCGTGCCGTGAATTTTTTCCGCCGCTTGTCTCGGCGTTTTGTAGAGATGATGGCAATCAATCAAATCAAGATAGGCTTCATCAATGGAAGCCTGCGCCACAATGGGAACCATTTTCTCCAAAATATTTTGGACGCGACGGGAATAATCGGCGTAGGCGCTAAAATCGGCCGGCAAAAAAACGGCGTTGGGGCATTTTTGTTTTGCCTGCATCCACGGCATACCGGTTGTAACACCGCAACGTTTCGCTTCATAAGAAGCGGCCACAGCAACGCCCCGTTTGGAACTCCGGCCACCGACAACAACCGGTTTCCCTTTCAACCGCGGATTTTTAATCTGTTCGACAGAAGCAAAAAAGGCATCCAAATCAACATGCAAAAAAAGATGTTCGCCGGGTTTGGTTCCTGCTACCGCGCGCGGGCGAATGTTTAATTTTTTTTCGCACTGGAAAGGAGAGAAGTTTTTCATCTGAATTTCCTTAAAATTGCGACCACGACGCCTTGCACCAAACATTCTTCTTCATGGCAATAAATGGGGGACATGTTGGGGTTGGCCGGTTGGAGGCGGATCATCCCTTTTTTTTCGCGATAAAACTTCTTTAATGTGACTTCACTGTTATTAAGAAGGGCGACCACCGTTTCTCCATCGTTGGCGCTGTTGCGTTTTTCCACCACGACATAATCGCCATCGCGAATATGTTCTTCGATCATGGAATTCCCTCGCACCCGCAACACGTAGGTATCTTTGCGTCCCATCAGAGAGGGAGGAAGTTCAATTGTCTCTTCTTGTTCCACCGCTTCAATGGGTTTGCCTGCGGCGATGACTCCCAACAGAGGAACCACCACCGCCAAAGTGCCTGTATGTCCCACCACGCGCAAAGAGCGATTGGCATTCCACTCTTTTTCCAAGAGACCCTTCTTCACGAGTTCTCCAATATGATAGTGAATGGTGGAAACGGCCGAGAGACCCAAATGACCGGCCACTTCTTCCAAACTTGGGGGATAGTCGTGTTTTCTGATAAATTTCTGAATAAAATCAAATACTTCTTTTTGACGTTTGGTTAACATAGGGAATGTCCTTTTTATATTCGAATATAAATCGAAAGTCTATTTAAAAATTGACCAGAATGTAGCCGCTACTTTCTTTACACCTATCTGAGTTTTCTTTATGGTCGCCTCCTTATGTGAATGAGCATCCGGCTTTGCCGGTGCGAATGAAAGGGGTACGGGGGGAAGGAGGCACGAAGTGGCGAGTCGTTCACCCCGATATTATGAAGAGAGTTTTGTTGGGAATTTTTCTGATTGTTCCTTTTTTAAGTGGTTGTGGTGGCGCGGACTCACCTGCCGGTCTTTCCACAGACTCTTCCGTTGTTTCCGGCGTTTCTCCCATTGTCATTTCAGTCGCACCCACCAGCGGTAAAGCGGGAGACGCCATTACTATTTCCGGAATCGGATTTTCTATCAATGCCCCCGCCAATATTGTCAGCGTGGGTAATGCCGCCACTCAGGCGGTTAGTTGGGCACTTTTGAATCCACCCACAAATGGTGCTGTTGAATCCATCACATTCACCGTACCATCCGGAGCCACGGCCGGCGCCGGTGGTATCTTTGTCACCGTTTTTGAGTTGACGAGCAACGCCGATGTACAGTTTACAGTAACCCCATAGGAGGAAAAAAATCAAAATTCAAAATGCAAAAATCAAAATGACAAACCAAAATTTAAAAATTTTGAATTTGAAATTGTCATTTTTCATTTTGATTTTTAAATTTTAAATTTTGTTTGGGTTTCTATGCAAGACCGTCTCTCCCATCTTCTCAATCAAAAAGTGACGGACATTCAAAAACTTTTTGGTGATGCTTCGTATCGAACCTATCATCGGATTAAAACCGAATCGGGAATGACGATGATTTTGATGGCCCTGCCCGAAGGCAAAATGAGCGTCTCGGAAGAAATCACCAACGCGAAAGAAAAACCCAAAGAGCTCCCAT
>JACRBV010000058.1 GCA_016213065.1 Deltaproteobacteria bacterium | reverse complement strand
CTTTCAGCGCGCACCGTCTGCCTTGCGGGTCCAGCACCTCGTGCACAACGCCAAAGCCCCCTTTGCCGATATCGGGTTTGATAATGCGATGGCCGTCAATGATCTGTCCCGCATAAAACTTCATAAGGAAGGGGGGATTACGACCATTCGCAGGTGTTGAAAAGTATCCAGCGCTTTTTTGGCATCTTCCATGCTTGGCAGTCCTTCAGGAAGGCTCCCGGGTAAGGCATCGGGATAACGAGTTGGAATATAGTAGCGGTCCAAAAGAAGACATTCCTCCCGAAAGTTACCCAACGCCGGAAAATGTTTCTCGCAAAGGGTCAGGAGTTCTGAAAGATGATGGGTCTTTGGAATATCCCGCCCTTTTTCAAACAGCACACCCTTGAGAATCTTTTCGACGCCTTGTTGTGAATGAAAACAAGTTTGGTTGAAGATTTTTTCCTGTAAAGTCCACTCAGCCGTGCGCCAATCCTCCCGGGAGAGTTCAAACCATGGATTAAGCCGCTTCATAAAGAATTTTACCGTGTTGATCCACTTCCGTTTTGAAAAATTTTCTTGTTTTCATTTCATCAAATTCAGCGGGAGTGTAGACCACAATGTCGCAACCGACCCGTGGCTTTAATAAAACCAAAACGTCCCCGATTCGATCCAAAAAACGCCGGTTTGTTTCTTTGATAATAATCAGATCGATATCGCTCCAGTCATGAACACGGGGGGAAGCCAGCGATCCAAAAAGATAAACGCGCGTCGGCTTATATTCCCGAATCAGGACGGTCAATATACGTTGTAGCTCCTCTTCAAGCAATTTCCTTCTCTCTTGATTTTGCACTTTCATTTTCAAACCACCCTGATTTTTCTGTGAACACGGATCGAACACGACCCGACGCTAATGCTTGCAACCTATCAAAGTTTGGGTTTTGTACAAGCTTTAAGAGCCTCCCCACATCGGCATAAAACTTCATCTCGTTGTGATGGTTCCTGCAATGGGCATTTCTCTGCTCTCACGCGGCCAATTTTCAAAACAGTAATTTTCGACATCTTGGGATGTTTTGAATTCCCGTTTCAGGGGATCCGGTTCCGTCAGTTTTGAAATCAGATATTCCATGGCGTCCGGGATAAGATCAAAGCTGGAAACATGGTTTTTCATGGGTGGAAGTGGAGCCTCGTGTTTTTCAATGTGTTGCGCCAGACGCTCGGCATCATTGACATACATTTGTCTTGATACAAAAGGCAATTTACGCGTGATGCAGTAGCGCCAGATAAGGGCCAACGAGTAAAGATCAGAAGTCGGCCCTATCTGATCGTACCGTCGCAATGCCACTTCGGGTGCAACATAGAAACCCGTTCCCTTGATCCCGTGTTTGTCACCATCCAGAGATACCAAATGTCCGAAAGTCACTATTTTAATGACAGGAGGGCTTTCCATATTGGCCCGGATGCTGTTCGCCCTCAAATTTCCGTGCAGATAACCCTGTCTGTGAAGATAACCTGTGGCATCAAACTGGGGAAGAAAAACGGAAATCGTCTGGATCGGCGTGATTCCCTCGGTTGCCGCGAAAATATTATTTTCAACCGGCAATGTGTATTCCATCACCAAGAAATTCCTGTCGTTTTGCTGGTCGTGAATCCAGTCGTAAACGGCGGGCAGGTTGGGATGAGAAAAATCTTTCGCAACGGTATAGACATGCTGGAGTTCCCTGTAGAGTTCGCCGATTTTTTCGCGCGCCAGCTTTTCCACTTCTTCTTCATCCATCTGCGAATCCTGTTCGTGCAATTTTTTCTTTTGATCGAGCAACACGTTTGCGCAATCAACCGTTACCAAAGAGAAAAATTTCCCCTCATGATTGGTGGCCTTGAAAGTTTTATAATGTTTGCTGTGACTGATGTCCCGCAAAAGATCGTAATCACCTACTTTGCCGATAACCTTGTCTGTTGTCTGTTTAACCATCGAACCCCCCTTGTCATTAAAAAATCAAAAAACCATACACTCCGAGATTTTACAATTTTTTCAAAACACAAGGAAGATAAATTTAGTTTTTTTAGCCATGCTGGACAGATAATAACGGGTTAAAAAAACCTCATGTCATTTGTTTTGATTTGTTTTCGGGTTGATGGTAAATTTCTGAAAGATATGGTGAAGAAGAAAACCTACTCCCTGAAACATTTTCAAAGCGGCCGGTGTTTTACCGTAACAGCCGGCAATTTTGATGAGGCGGTTAATCGAACTTTTGATGAAGACCTGCTTCACTGGAAATGCGAAGCTGTCGAAGAGGTGAAGGGAGATTTTGTCTGCAAACTTTGCGGATACCCGATCGACTGCGAGGATTCTTTCATAACGAAAACCGGTAAAACGCCGGCAAAATCTTCTCTGGTGCATTGCTGGTGCCCCATCTGTATTGATTGCGATATTTATCTCGGTATGGGTGAGGAAAGATACGAAGCCCGCCCTCCGGACAAGCCTTGGTATAACGGATCTTATGGAGGCTCCTACTACTGTTTAAAAGATGCTTTCAAACACGGATTGGTCGACAACAACCCCGTTTTGCAGAAGTCGCAAGTTTCTCACCCTGCGGAGAAACGTCTCAAAGAGTGGACCGAAGTGGTGGATCAGGCCGTACATGATCTGAAAGGGGCTCTCTCTTTTTTGGGACTCTATGTAAATATGTTTTCCGAACCCAAGGCGGAATACGCTTCATCGGGTAAAGATTGCCGTAAAATTGCGCAGGAATCTTTTGATAAAATTTTGGAACTCATCATGCACCTTAGAGATTATGCGCGAGCCAGCGAACTCAACTATAAAGGAAACGATTTTGCGGATATTGTCAAAAGAACGATTGCCGAACTATCACCGCAGGCCGCGCAACGTGGTATCGAATTTCATTACGCGGGACCGGAACATCTTGTCGGAATTTTTGACGAATCAAAAGTGGGACGTGTTTTGACCAATCTTTGCATCAATGCCATGCAAGCCATTGAAAAACCCTTGGGTACCATCATGATTTCCCTCTTGCACAATGAACACGCCGTTTGGATTGACGTGACCGACAGCGGAAAAGGAATTGCAAAGAAACATCTTCACAAAATTTTCGACAAGAAATTCACGCACGGCAAAAAAGATGGCACGGGTCTTGGCCTTTCCTTTTGCAAACAGACTGTGGAAGCCCACGGAGGTTCGATTGGCGTTTCAAGCGCTTCGGGACAGGGAACAACTTTCTCGCTTGTTTTTCCGCTTTCCGCCGTCTTGTTGGCCACCAAGACCGTTGATCCCATCTCTCAAAAGCCGATGCTTCGAGCATTTCTCCTCGACGACGAATGTCCTCAATGGGAACCGTGGATGCAACAATGGTGTGAAAAATATGGACAGGAAAATGTTTCTCTCATGGATGCTTCATCGTGTCTGTCCGAGGTTGCCGCCGATGAGGTAACCTTGGATCCTTTTCTCCACTAATGCCCGGCTTATGGCTAAGGAAAAACGCACATTTGGATTGGAATTAAAAAGTTGTGGTTTAAGCAATTTAGGTGATCGCCCCAACAATGAGGATGTGTTTTTGGCAAACGATCGTTTCGGCATCTACCTTCTCTGTGACGGAATGGGTGGACCGGCCGGCGGAGATTTTGCCAGTGATTTTACATCAAAACAAATGATGGATACTCTTATCAAGGCGGTGCAGTTTCAATTTTCGGGAAAAACCTCGCCTGATGAACCGACCATGGATATTCTTTCCGATTTTCGCGCTGACTCAAACGGACCCGCGTCCTACATTGAATATGCCGTCTGGGAAACCGGTCAAAAATTGCACCGCATAGCCGTTAAAAAATCAAAAAATGGATTGAAAATGGGAACCACTCTGGTTGGTCTCTGGTTTTTGAAAGACAAGGTTTGGTCTTTTAATGTCGGCGATTCGAGAGCTTATGGTTTTTGGGATAATCAGCTTTTCCGCATGACTCGCGACGATTGCTGGGTGGATGAGCAAATTCTTATGGGAAAAATCAAACCGGAAGATGCCCCGCATTATCGAAGCAAAATTACCAACGCCATCGGTACGCAATCTCAAGTAGTCGCGCAAATCAATTCCTATCCAATTCATTATTCCGGCGGCCGTTTTCTTCTTTGTAGCGATGGTTTTTATGACCATGTGCCGTTGCGGGAAATGACTCCGCTGGTCTCCATTCCCGATATGGGAGAGGCTTGTGAGAAAATGATCGAAAAAGCGCTCGAATTGGGAGAAAAAAGAAAACTTAAGGAAGATGGAGACAATGAAAAAATTAAAAAACGGGATAACATCACGGTTCTTTTAATTGACCTGAAAATGTACGGCGTTGCACACCCCGACGAAGACACACTGGATTTCGAGTAAGTTGATCACGCAAGTTGCGTGTCAAAAAACTCCTCAGGGTTATTTTTTACTCAAGACTTACATCAGTAATATCAAATAGTTAAATTCAATTCTAAGAGGGCAGGTAAAAATTAACTTTGAAAGGTGTCAAAAATCCGTTACCCTTGATTTCGATGGCAACTCCGCATTTCACGAAAGAAGAAAAAACAGACATCCCCCGTACTTTATCGCACCTCAGCAAACCGGAGCTGGCGGAGTTTTGCAAAGGGCTCCTGAAGAAGGTCCAAGAACTGGAAAAGTTGGTCGATGTGGTTTCCAGAGGGAAATATACGTGGGAATCTACATTCGATGCCATTGCGGAGCCCGTGATGATTGTGGATGAACACTACACCATTCTCCGCGCCAACCTCAGCATAGCCAAAGTTGGTGAAAACCAGATTACCAAAGTGATTGGACAAAAATGTTACGAGGCCTTCGCCCACCGAGATTCTCCGTGTCCCCAGTGTCCTTTACAAAACATGCTACAAAGCGGAGAACGGATCCAAGCCCATTTGGGAAATAAAATACAAAAACAGGACTATGTGGCTCATGCCTACCCTTTATATGATGAAAATGGAGTCATGCAATCGGCTGTCATGTATTACCACGATGTCACGGAAGAACTTCGCCTCAAACAAGAGGTCATCCATCAGGAAAAAATGGCGGCCATTGGAATGCTGGCGGGTGGCGTGGCCCATGAAGTGAACAATCCTCTCGGAGGTGTGCTTGCTTTTACCCAGCTTTTGTTGAGGAAAATGGAAAACAATCCGGATGCCTATGAAGATCTTAAAGAAATTGAAAAAGCGGCGATCCGTTGTAAAAAAATAGTTCAAGAACTTTTGGATTTTTCCCGCGTTTCCAGAGACAAAGAAAAAACCATTGTTTGCGTCAACACTCTTTTGGAAAAAGTG
>JACRBV010000057.1 GCA_016213065.1 Deltaproteobacteria bacterium | reverse complement strand
GTGGTAATGGTGGAAGGGGGAGCAAACGAAATTCCGGAAGCGGACATGATTGCCGCCATTCGTTTTGCGCATGAATCCATTCAACCTGTTTTGCTTATTCAGGAAGAGTTGGCCAAAAAAGCAGGCAAACCAAAAATGACAGTGCCCTCAGCAGAAGTCGATCCTGCCTTGGTTCAAAAGGTTAACGATTTTATCGGAAACCAGATCAAACAGGCGATTAGCATTACAACAAAACAAGAGCGAAACTCGACCATCCGGAATTTGAAAACGTCTCTTCTCACATCGGTTTGCTCCTTGGGTGAGGAAGATTCAAATTACAAAACAGTCCAGAAATTATTTGAAGACACTCTGTATAAAATTTTCAGAAATAAAATTCTGTCAGAGGGTCGTCGTGTGGATGGACGCACCACAAAAGATATTCGCAACATTTCGTGCAAAGCCGGATTGTTGCCCCGCACACACGGTTCTGCATTGTTTACCCGCGGCGAAACACAGGCTCTTTGTGTCACTACGCTCGGTTCTTCCGATGACGAACAGCTTATCGATGCTTTGGGCGAAGTTTATTACAAACGCTTTATGCTCCATTATAATTTTCCTCCGTTCTCAACGGGTGAAGTAAAATTCCTGCGTTCACCGGGACGACGGGAAATTGGACACGGTGCTTTGGCAGAACGCGCTTTGTCCAAAGTCCTTCCCTCACAGGAAGATTTTCCCTACACCGTTCGGGTTGTTTCTGAAATTTTGGAATCAAATGGTTCTTCGTCCATGGCTTCTGTTTGTGGCGGTATTCTTTCCCTGATGGATGCGGGTGTTCCGATCAAAGCTCCTGTGGCAGGTATTGCCATGGGTCTTATCAAAGAAGGCGATCGCTATGCCATTCTCTCCGATATTTTGGGAGATGAAGATCATTTGGGTGACATGGATTTCAAAGTGGCCGGAACCAAAAAGGGTGTGACCGCGTTGCAGATGGATATCAAAATCACAGGTCTCTCCGACAAACTTTTGGAAGAGGCACTCACACAAGCCCACGAAGGCAGACTTTTCATCTTGGGCGAAATGGATAAAACATTGAGCAAACCACGCGAAGTTCTTTCACCCCATGCGCCAAAAATCACAACCATCAAGATTCCGGTCGATAAAATCGGAGCTCTTATCGGACCGGGCGGAAAAAATATTCGTTCGATCGTCGATGAAACCGGTGCAAAAGTTAATGTGGAAGACGACGGGACCGTCAGTATTTTTGCGGTCGATCAGGAATCCGGTGAACGCGCACTCAAACGCGTGAAAGAAGTTTCAGCCGTTGCTGAAGTTGGAAAATATTACCGCGGGACGGTTGTCAAAATCATGGAGTTTGGAGCCTTCGTTGAATTTATGCCAAATCAGGACGGTCTGGTTCATATTTCTCAGCTTGAAAATCATCGGGTCAAAGCAGTCACCGATGTTGTGAAAGAGGGAGATGAGATCGTCGTCAAGGTTCTGGAAGTCGATCCCAACAGCGGCAAAGTCCGTCTCTCACGCAAAGATGCCGTCGGACACGAAAACGAGGTTGTTAACTAGGCAACTTGCTGAAGATTTTTAGCACTTGGGCTCTTGTTGATTCCGGGTCTTTGCTATTATCAATCACAAAGTGGGCTTTTTTGGTTTTTTCGGTTAACGGAAGTTGAGCGTTGATTCTTGCCTTGATTGCTTTTTCATCTAAGTGGAATTTCTTCTTGGCTCGTTCTATCTGCGTCTTTTGATCTGCTGAGACAACAATAATGGCCGACAGCGGTTCGCTTTTGTCCCAACCGGCTTCGAAAAGAAGCGGAATTTCCAGAATAACTCTCGTATGACCCTGAAGTTTGAGAGCTTCTATTTTTTGATGCATGGTCTCACGGACTTTGGGATGGATAATGGCTTCCAGCCTTTTGCGTTGTTCGGGATTATTAAAAACAATTTCTGCCAATTTGTGCCGGTCCAGATTTCGATCATTCAATAAAACCTCTTCACCGAAATTCGAAACAATTTGACGCCAAGCCGTTCGGTCGGGTGCGGTGACTTCGTGGGTGAGTTGGTCGGCATCAATGCGGGGAATTCCCAAATCTTCAAACATCCGGCTGACTGTCGATTTGCCCACGGCAAAACCGCCGGTCAATGCAATTTGTTTCATAAAACTCACATGCCATTGGGTTGAAAATTTGTAAAGTAAATATCCAAATAAAGGATTCAATGTTTTTTATCTTTAGTCCATGGTCCTTGGTCACTGGTCCATAGTCTGTTTTCCGCAATTTCTTCTTGTACCCCCTGTTGAAATATGTTAGCCGCCACTCTTTAAAAGAGGAGACAAAAATGAGAGGTTTCGTACCCGAGAGGTTGTTTTTAACAAAAGGTGTTGGTCGTCATCGCGAAAAATTGCAAAGTTTTGAAATGGCATTACGCGATGCCAAAATTGCCAAATACAATCTGGTTCGCGTCTCCAGTATTTTTCCGCCAAACTGCAAAATTATTCCACGCGAAAAAGGAATCAAACTTCTGCACGCCGGCGAAGTGGTTTTTTGCGTTTTGTATGACAACTGCACCAATGAACCGCACCGTTTGGTTGCCGCTTCTGTGGGTCTGGCCCTTCCAAAAAATTCAGATCATCACGGTTATCTTTCCGAACACAAAAGTTTCGGACAAACAGAGCAACAAGCCGGTGATTATACCGAAGATTTAGCCGCCGAAATGCTTGCCACAACACTGGGCGTCCCTTTCGAAGCCGACAAATCATGGAATGAAAGAAAAAATCTCTGGACCATCTCCGGAGAAATCGTGAAAACATTGAACATCACGCAATCGGCCATCGGCGATAAAAGTGGTCTTTGGACAACTGTGGTGGCCGGTGCCATTTTCGTTCCGTAACTCTCTATGAGTTCTGTCAATCTCGGTCTCATTCAAATGCGCTGTAGCACAGAGCCGAAGGCGAATTTTTCCAAGGCTGAGGCATCTATTGCGCGGGCTGTTCAACAAGGCGCTCAAATTGTTTGTTTGTCGGAACTTTTTGCCTCCCTTTATTTTTGTCAGACACAAGATCCAAAATTTTTTGAATTGGCGGAAGCGATTCCCGGTCTGTCAACCGATCTCTTAAGTCAGTGGGCCAAAAAATTTAAAATTGTATTGGTGGCCTCTCTCTTCGAAAAGACGAAAGAAAAAAAATATTTCAACACGGCGGTGGTATTTGATGCCGATGGAAAATTTTTGGGAAAATATCGGAAGACGCATATTCCCGATGATCCGGAACATTATTATGGAGAAAGTTATTATTTTTCTCCGGGAGATTTGGGTTATCCTGTTTTCAAAACAAAATTTGGAACGATTGGCGTTTTGGTTTGCTGGGATCAGTGGTACCCCGAAGGCGCGAGGGCTTTGGCATTAAAAGGTGCCGAAATTATTTTTTATCCCACCGCCATTGGTTTTCAGGTTGCGGGCCCCAAAGATATTAACAAGGCGGAACAAGAGGCTTGGCAAATTATTCAACGCAGTCATGCTATTGCCAATAATGTTTTTGTGGCGGCGGTGAATCGTGTTGGGACGGAAGATCATCTTAATTTTTGGGGGACCTCTTTTGTTGCCGATCCTCTGGGACGTGTTTTGAAAATGGGAAGTGAAAATAAAGAAGAAGTGGTGGTAACTTCCTGTGATCTGAATTTTATCAAAGAGGTCCGCAAAGATTGGCCATTCCTTGATTGTAGGCGCACTGATGTCTATTAAAACACCAAACGAATTAGGCTTCCGAATGCCCGCGGAATGGGAAAGGCATGAAGGGACTTGGCTCACATGGCCCAAAGATCCGGTCACATGGCCCGATCGCGTGCCACAAGTTGAAAAAGTTTATCTTGAAATGATTCATCATCTCACCACTCATGAAAAAGTTTTTTTATTGGTCGATGATAAAGCGACCGCACAGAAAATTCCCAAGCTGAAGAATCTTGTTGTTCATATTATTCCGACGATTGATTCATGGATCCGCGATTATGGCCCCAATTTTTTGGTGCATGAAAAAAATGGGGGGAAAGAGCTGGCCTTTAATCATTGGGAATATAATGCTTGGGGTGGGAAATATGAAGAGTTGATTGCCGATACCAAAATTCCACAAAAAATAGCTCCACTCCTTAACTGTCCCGTTTTTGAGCCCGGCATTGTTTTGGAAGGGGGTTCCATTGAAGTAAATGGAGTTGGCACTTGCCTTACTACCAAACAGTGTCTCTTGAATAAAAATCGCAACCCTCATCTTTCGAAAAAGGAAATTGAAGAATGTCTAAAAAATTATCTGAAAGTGCGCCAGATCATCTGGTTGGAAGAGGGGATTAAAGGGGACGACACGGATGGACATATTGATGACATCGCCCGCTTTGTGAACGCTTCCAACGTTGTTTGCGCGGTGGAAGAAGATCCGGCTGATGAAAATTATAAATTGTTGCAGGAGAATTTTAAGATTTTGCAAAAATCACGCGACCAGAGCGGAGAAAGATTGACGGTCATCCCTCTTCCCATGCCCACACCCATTGGAGAAGAAGACGGAAAACCCCTTCCGGCAAGTTATGCCAATTTCTATATCGCGAATGATCTGGTTTTGGTTCCGGTTTTTCAGAGTAAGAAGGATAGTAACGCTTTAACAATTTTCGAGAAATTTTTTCCAAATAGAAACGTTGTGGGAATCCCCTGCCAAGACCTCGTATGGGGACTTGGTACTATTCATTGCGTGACCCAACAGCAACCGGCTTGTAAATAAAGGGCACCTCTAAAAACCTATGAAAACCACAATTTGTCATTCCTCGCTGTGCTTCGAATCCACTTTGTTATCAAGCAGATCCTTCACGGAGTTTACCCTGAGCGCGAGCAGATTCTTCGCTCCGCTCAGAATGACAATAATGGCGAAGGGTTCAGGATGACAAGCGGGGTTTTTAGAGGTTCCCTAAATCTAAAACGCTGAAACTTGCACGGGTGTGTCTCTTTCTGTCGTACTACCATCACCCAGTTGGCCATTGCTATTGTACCCCCATGCCCACACGGTCCCGTCACTCTTGAGAGCTAAACTATGAACAGAGCCACCCGCAATTGCCGTAACCCCGCTCAAATCAGATACTTGCACAGGGGTATGTCTCTCTGTCGTAGTTCCATCACCCAGTTGGCCGAAGTCATTGGCTCCCCATGCCCATACGGTCCCGTCACTCTTGAGAGCTAAACTATGATTATTAGAAAAGCCACCCGCAATCGCTGTAACACCACTCAAACTGCCCAAAACCTGCACAGGGGTATGTCTCTCTGTCGTAGTTCCATCACCCAGTTGGCCGTAGGTATTGTATCCCCACGTCCACACGGTTCCGTCACTCTTAAGAGCTAAACCATGACCATTACCGCTCGCAATCGCCGTAACTCCGCTCAAACCAGACACTTGAACAGGAGTGTCTCTCTCTGTTGTAGTTCCATCACCCAATTGGCCACTTCCATTGTACCCCCATGCCCACACCGTTCCATTACTCTTGAGTGCCAAACTATGACTGCTACCACCGGCAATCGCGGTGATCCCGCTTAAACCAGACACTTGCACAGGAGTGCTACTATTTGTCGTTGTTCCATTACC
>JACRBV010000056.1 GCA_016213065.1 Deltaproteobacteria bacterium | reverse complement strand
TTCATGCAAAATAATTCTGAAAATCATAGTTCCTTCAATTCCTGCAAAACAATTCAACCATTCAAAAATCTAAGAGAGTTTCCGGAGGTGCCCTTTAGAACCTCTAACCCACATAGGCACAGACGAGGTTGATATTGATACTGTCGCAAGAGCCTTTATTGCCGCACTTTATGCGGGAAGGCGTGTTGCGGCGGCATCGTTACAAACCCAACTCCTGCAAAAAGTGGCGGCGCTAAGGCCCGCAACTTTCACCCGATTTCAGTCCCCGGAAAGAGCCAGAGAAACTTTTAGAAAACTCTTTTCCGGCAGAGAAACAGCAACACCCACCCCCTTCAACGTTTTAATGCGAGCCAGACAACTGACAGCGCAAAATTTGGATGCCTTTAACCATAATCCCGTTTTTATTCTGTCCACTTTCGCCGATTTTCGTCTTCTAGGTGTCGATCAAGTGTGGAAATATGTTTTGGTGGAGAGAATTTCGGCGCAGGGAAATAAAACCTATGAACTTCATATTGGCTCTGAAGATGGTTCTCACTGCAATATGATGTTGGAAAAAGAAGAAAAAGCCGTTGCGGCGGGAAGAATTCGATTTCATAAAAATACAATCCAGCTCAATGGCGAAAGCATCTTAATGCCAACAGAATTTGGCCACATTCAAATAGCATCTGCCCATGTTGCTACTCCTTCCGGATTGACAGTCGCCAAAGAAATTTTAACAACAATGCTTGGCAACCGCGTTCTTATTACCATTGAAGAGAGTCCGGGTTTTTCAGAACCGGAAGCACTGGTGGCAAGAATCACACCCCGATCTCCATCTCCTGAATCCTTCGATGTTCACGGCACTATCCATCTCCACGAAATTTTTCAGCGTGAAAATATTTTGGATGGTCAAAAAATAAATTATGTTTTGGTGAGAACAGCAACCGGAACCAATCAACTAAGAATCGACACTAAAACAAGACCTCACTCCATCATGGTGGCGGAAGGAGAGACCGTCCTCGCCGCGGGAAAAATTCAGCGTGCCATAACAAAGCGAGGAGCCTATGCTTTTATTATCAATGGCGACAATGAAGGATATCCAACATTTGAAGAAGCATTGAATGCGGCCGTGGGCTATTTGAACGCTCAGATTCCGGCGATGCACCATCAAGCCATGAGTTTTATGACAATAGATTTCCGGACCGCGCATCCGGAGCTATGGAGAATTGACACAGCCCCAACGGCGGGCTCTACAGCACATCCATAAATGCTGACACAGAGAAAACGGCTTTCCCAATCCCCGGCAGTCCGTATCCGGGAGGGACCGGAAGTTTATATTTGCGATGCGTGTCGCGGTAGACCTGCAAAAGATTCACGAAATATTCGAGCGGTGGTGGTTCGGTGTTGGTTTGGCATAAAACTGTATTGGGTTCCACGCACCAAACGGTGAAGCGGGGACAAATTCCTTTCGACATAAAAAATTCGAGGCCTTCAGCGGTGGATTGAATTGCTTCCGGCACGGTCTTGAATCCATAAGGCTCCGACATCTCAACGCCTGCCACAAAATTGGGAATGACATGAGAAGGTCCAAAAATTTCAGCCGCATCCAAAGTTCTCTTTATCCATTCCGCTCTTCCAACATGACGTTCTTTGCCGGGACATAATGTGCGAAAAAGACTTTGGTCCCAGACTTCGTAATTGGGATGATAAATTTGATATCCCGCTTCTTTCAATTTTTTTACATCATCCAAAACAAGGGCCTGAACATTTGCTTTTCCAATCCATCGGCCCGGAAATTTTTTCTCAATGGCTTTGGCATAGCTGGCGTAAAAGGTAGATTCTGTTTTACCATTCAAATTGGTGGTAATGGATCCACCACTCACGGTATAGGCCCGGCTTATTTTTTGAGTGTCATTAGTTTGGATGATTTCCAAAGCCTCCAGCACTTCTTCGATCGTCTTAACAGCTGTATACGAGCGTTTCTTTTTTTGTTGCCTATAGTTTTCATTGATATCACAAAACCGGCACTCCTCTTTGGAACCCCAGTATTGGCAAAGCCGAAACGCCGTGATGTAAATGAGATAACCCCATTCAATGGTGGGAGCAATGTCGCTAACCGGTTTTCCATTACTTAATTTCTCTTTGTAATAGTCAGGGAGTGAAGGCAAAGAAACATCACAAATTTTTTCATCCAGATAGAAAAGTGTGAGAGGGTTGGCAGTCGGAGCCAACACTTGATAATCAACATGATAAGGCGATTTAGGATTTAATCTTACCGAAACAATCGTCCGCTTGAAATTTTCAGGGCCACCGCTCAGAGCAATTTCTTCCGGTGTTGCATGCCTCGATTGCGCACTCAAATCTTTTTGTAAAGCCCTGTCGAAAGAAAAAATGAAATAGGATTTTGCTTTGCACGTCACCGTTTTTTGGAGCGTTTGATCACTAAAAGAAATTCCCATTCTTAGAAGATCGCTTTTGACAATCGCCTCCAAAGGGATGTCGTATCGCTTTTTAAGAATCCCTAAATTTTTCCAGTGAGAACTCATTTGAAAAAACTTTCTAACAAGGCCCCATAAACTTGTCTTCTGGAAACTTTTACGACCAAATCGGCCTTGGGCCATGTTTTGGAGGATTCCAGCAATTCCAGCGTCTTAAACCCAAGCCTCGCGGGAAGCCTCACAACGGCTTTGAGCCTTAAGGCATACCATGGAAAGTAACTGCAATATTTTTGGTATTCCTGAAGATATTGTCTCGCCAATGAAAAAATTTTTGGAAGAGGCATGCCCTTGGGAATATAGGATCTTCCTTTTTTCAAATCTTGCGGCAAGTCTCTTAAAATATTGACCAACTGCAATCCCTTTCCCAATTTTTCACCCGTCTCAAAATGTTCTTCTCCAAAATGTTTCGCAAAAGAAAAATGTTCCTGAATAATTTTCGTCCAGAAGCGCCCCACACAACCGGCGACATAATAGGTGTAATCATTCAACTGAAGTTCTGTTTCAAAAGCGGAAAATTCCAAATCGATAATCATCCCTTGAGTCAATTCCAACACAAGTTCCTGAATCAAAAGCCAATCGTGAGGTTCAAGCGATTCCAACGCCGACATCAACGCGGGAAGATTTCGCAAGAGGTTCAATTCCGCTGGCGATCCTCCTCCGGGTTGTACAACTTCTGCAAAAATATTTTCAGATATGTTTTCTTGAGGCGCGGCAAACCATTCTCGGTAGGCATTCAGTAGACGTAAGCGTTCTCCACGCGGAATCAATTCTGTATCGGCAATCGTATCCGCCGCCTTGCAACACAAAAAAGCAATTCCCATTTGAAAACGGATTTTTCGCGGTAGCAAAACAAGACTTAAATAAAAGGAGCGGGAAACCCCCTTTAAAATTTTCTTGAGATTAGTATTTGTCATTCTGAGCCTTTCGTACTTGTCATTCTGAGCCTTTCGTACTTGTCTTTCTGAGCCTTTCGTACTTGTCTTTCTGAGCGAAGCGAAGAATCTCATATGGGATCCTTCGCGGAGTTTACACTGAGCATAGCGAATGTGCTCAGGATGACAACCACCGTTATCATGACAAAAAAGCTTTCAATAATTCTTTAGAAGTGATTTTTAATTTTTCGACGGTGGTCAGTCTGATCTTTCCTCGAAAAACGCTTAAAGGATCGTGAGTGATTTTATTCAGAATCGCTTCATAAAAAAGTCCCATCAAAATGGCCGCCAACATTTTTTTCCGTTCTCGGACAATTTTTGGGAATAATTCCCACGCTTCTTTAAAATTGGCGCGAGCTCTTTCAATTTCAAAATAAAGAAGATCGACAATGTCTATTATAGGGGCAGGCAAAGCCCCCTCTCGCTCGCGTTGCTCGCTAATGTTTGTACTTTCTCGCAACATTTCTATCGTCACACGGAATTTTTTCAAATCTTCTTGCGGCAAATAAACACGGCCACGCTTTAAATCAGAGGCCACATCGCGCAAAATGTTGGTGAGCTGAAGTGCTTTCCCCATCGCGATGGCTCCATGTTTCACTTCCGTTGTCATGGTCACTCCAAAAATGTGGATTGAGACAAATCCCACACAGGAGGCAACGCGAAAACAATAATCCTGAAGTTCTGAAAAAGTTTCGTAAGTCTTTTTGGTCAAATCCATTTCACAACCGGCCACAATTTCCTGAAGATACATTTTGGGGATTTTATATTCCCGCACAACACCTGCCAACGCCTGAGACACCAAATGTTGCGGATTTCCCTCATAAAGAAGATGAACTTCTTTTCGCCAAAAATCTAAAGCCTCTTTCGCCTTGTCCGGCGTCGGCGCCTCGTCAACACTGTCATCAACAATGCGACAGAAAGCGTAAAAAACTTCCATCGCGAGACGTTTCTTCTTTCCCAAAAGATAAAAGGCTAAAATAAAGTTCGAGCCACTTTGTTTGCAAACCTGATGGCAGTAATGTTGAGAATCCATGAGAGGATTTTCTAAGGCAGGAAAAATTTTCGCGCAATGATCCAGTTAAGACTTAAAGATAAGCAAGGGTATTTTGAGCCTCACGCTGACAACTAGAAACGGGGTCGTTTCTTGCCATTTTGTCCAGAGCTGTCATAACGGGCTTAAGATCAAACTCGGAATTATCCATCAAACAATAGGGAACCATCTGTCTTAAAGCGCGAGCGGCTTTTATACGAACCCACAGTTCTGGCTCTCGCGCCGGATCAAGCAGTGAAAGAACAATGGGAATTACCATAGCTGTTTTATCACCTATTTCACCCAAAACCTCGACTGTAGCCTCTCGCACCCTTGCATTTGGACTCTGTTGCAAAATAAGAATTAAATCGGGGACAACACGAGGTCCGATGTGTGCCAATGCGGCAATAGCTTTGGCCGAAACAATATAATCTTCGTCTCCCAAAATTTTCAAAAAAGCTTCTTTTGGTAAATCCGAAATATCACTGAGCTCACTGAGTTCTCTCATGGCACTGAAACGATCATCCCGATTGCTTCTCACAAAGAGCTGTTCGCCAAGCCAACGAGCGCGTCTCTCCAAGGCGGCCATTCCATCAACACCAACAATCCCGTCTAAAAATTCTTTGGGGTAACCCTCTCTTTCGAGCTGTTCCCGCTCTTGTGGCGTCACGACCAAACCCGTTCCCTCTCCCAAAACAAGTGTTGGTTTACATTCTCTTTCGGAAAGGATAACGGCGTCACAAGCAGCTTTGGAGCGATTACCAAAACCTTGTGTACGAGCCTCTAAAAAACGCTCTGCATCCGCCTTATTTAGTTGTCTTACCTTACGGCTGACCGTTGACATAGATCGTCTCCATTATAGTTATCGGCATTTTAGACGAAAAAGTTGCCTCAACTACACTTAGCCTCGCACCAGGTCGCGGCTAATAACAAATTAACAAACAATTTCGCTGAGTTATATTGTCATCTGGTCGCGGGAGAGAGCAAAAAACTGTTAGCCCTGTTTAATCGACCATCGCCCAGAATCCGCAAAGAGGATGCAAAAAATCAAAATTACAATTCAAAATTTTTGAATTTTGGTTTGTTATTTTGCATTTTGATTTTTAAATTTTGGACTTTAATTTTAAGTCAGTTCGTAAATTTTACTTTCTTTGACTCCTTTTAAAACAGATCCTTCTATATCCATTTTTTTTTCAACTGTCTCCAATTCTTCGGGTCTGGAACGGGTGCGTGGACTTTTTGGAATCATAAAAGTGCAACAATCTTCATGCGGTTTGATTGAAATATTAAAAGTCCCGATTTTTTGCGCCTGATCGACTATCTCCATTTTGTCCATCCCAATTAAAGGTCGCAACACAGGAATCGTTACCACACTTTCAACCGAGGCGAGATTAGATAGAGTTTGGGAGGCCACCTGCGCCAAAGCTTCTCCCGTCACCAGCGCCAAACAACCATGTTCGTGAGCCAATTTTTCCGCGATCCGGAGCATCATGCGTCGATACAATAAAACGCGCGTACTCTCCGGAGTATTGGAGATAATTTGGCGCTGGATTTCTCCAAACGGAACCGAAATTAAAATTCCCCCTTTTTGGTAAACATTCAAAGCCTCCGCCAATTCAACTGCTTTGTCTTCCGATTCGGCCGAAGCAAAAGGAGCGGAATGAAAATGAACGAAAAAAACTTCGCAACCCCGTTTCATCATCCGCCACGCCGCCACAGGTGAATCGATTCCCCCCGAAAGAAGCGTCATAACGCGACCGGAAACTCCTGCGGGCAATCCCCCCAAACCCTGAATTTTTCGAAACCCATAAAAAATTTTATCTTCAAAAAGTTCAATATGAATTGTTGTCTCCGGATTCGTTAAATTAACAGCCGTTCTTGTTTTCATCTGAACAAAATGTCCAATCTCCTCATTCACATATTGAGAACTGACCGGAAATGTTTTGTCTGCTCTTTTCGCACGGACTGCAA
Organism: Deltaproteobacteria bacterium; assembly: GCA_016213065.1. Lineage (NCBI taxonomy): Bacteria > Pseudomonadati > Myxococcota > Myxococcia > Deltaproteobacteria bacterium. The sequence continues at coordinate 13,969 of JACRBV010000056.1, read as the reverse complement.
AACTGGAAAATTTTTCCCCTTCCAACTCCCGATCCAAATTCTGTTTGAGTTCTTCGAGAGAGGCCCCCGCCCTGCTACAGGGAATGAAGTTCGCCAGTCCAAAAATTTTGCCAAGCACGGAAGACACAATTTGCGGATCAGGGGAGACCTTAAATTCAAGCCAGAAGCGTCCCTGAAGACGGTGAAGCTTGCATGGCGCGATATCCTTGAAACGGCTGGTGATGCTATCCATCAAAGCTTTTTCGAAAAAAAAACGGTTTCGAAATTTGAGGGCGATTTCACTGTAATGAAGAAGATAGTGTTGCATAATTTAAGCTCTCTAATTCACTCACCTTTTTAAGAAAGGCAAGAAATTGCGTGAAGAAGAGTTAAAAAAAGACAGAAAAATCGCCGAAAATTGTTTTGACACCTCAATATATTGTGGTCTAAACTTGGCACACATACTAGATGTTGTGGATAAAGATGGGGATAAAAAATCATTTTCCACTCTAACATTTTGAAATGATTCAAATTTTTTAAATTTTAACATTTTTTTAAGGGGGCCTTTGTGTCAACATCGCTTGAAACACCCGTAGTAACCACCATCAATACCGCAAAAGAAGATTTACACCCGATTCCGAAGGGAGTTTCGGTAGAACGTTTTTTCACAAAAAAAGGCGTCGATCCGCTGGATTCTGTAAAATACGTCAAACGTGCTTCGTTGATTGCCAACACCGACGGATCGGTTGTTTTTAAAATGGATGATTGCGAAGTGCCGGAAGGTTGGTCTCAATTAGCCACCGATATTTTGGTTTCAAAATATTTTCGCAAAAAAGGTGTTCCGGGTGTGGGTCACGAAACATCGGCGAGACAAGTTGTCCGTCGCATTGCCGAAACAATTCGCAAAGCCGGCGAAGAACTCGGCGGTTATTTTGCCACATCAGAAGACGCGCAAAATTTTGAAGACGAATTGAAATTTTTTCTGGTTCACCAATATGGCGCTTTCAATTCCCCCGTCTGGTTTAACTGCGGTCTTTATCATTCCTATAATATTGAAGGTCAAGGTGGAAACTGGTCATGGAATCCAGAGAGCAATGCGGTTGAATTAACCGCAAATGCCTACCAACACCCGCAATGCGCGGCGTGCTTCATTCAATCCGTCGGTGATGATTTGATGTCGATTTTTGATTTGGCCAAATCGGAAGCGCGACTTTTCAAATATGGTTCCGGAACCGGAACAAATTTTTCTTCACTGCGTGGCCGGCAGGAAAAACTTTCCGGCGGCGGAACTTCTTCGGGTCTTATGTCCTTCCTCGAAGTGTTGGATCGCGGTGCGGGTGCCACCAAGTCTGGTGGCACCACACGCCGTGCCGCCAAGATGGTCTGCTTGAATGCCGACCATCCCGAAATTGTCGACTTTATCGAATGGAAAGTGCGCGAAGAAAAGAAGGCGCGCGCCATTATCGCCGCGGGTTATGATGCCGACTTTAACGGTGAAGCCTACAAAACCGTTTCGGGACAAAATTCCAACAACTCTGTCCGTCTTCCCGACGATTTTATGTATGCCTATCTTAATGATGGAGAATGGAAAACCAAATTCCGCACCACCGGTGAAGTCTGCGATACTTTCAAAGCACGCGATCTGATGAAAAAAATTGCCTCTGCCGCGTGGATGTGCGCCGACCCGGGCGTTCAATTCGACACGACAATCAACAAATGGCATACCGCAAAAAATTCCGGCCGAATCAACGCCAGTAATCCGTGTAGCGAATTTATGTGCCTCGACGATACCGCCTGCAACTTGGCGAGTCTCAATCTTGTAAAATTTTACAATGAAGAAACACGCACTTTTGATGTCGAAAAATACCGTCACGCTTGCAAAATTTTCTTCATCGCGCAGGAAATTCTGGTCGACTTCTGTGCCTACCCGACACAAACTATCGGGCAAAATAGTCACGACTATCGCCCGCTGGGTCTGGGTTACGCTAATTTGGGAACACTCCTCATGATTATGGGACTTCCCTATGACAGCGACGAAGCAAGAAACATTTGCGCGTCACTCACCTCCATCATGACGGGTCATGCCTACACAACCTCCGCCGAGATTGCCGCTCACAAAGGGGCTTTCCCGGGGTTCGCAAAAAATCGCCAATCGATGCTCGAAGTAATGAAGATGCACAAGGCCGCGGCCAACGATATCGAAAAAGAAAAATGCCCCAGCTATTTGCGTGAAGCCGCGCTTGCAGACTGGGACCGTTGTTTGGAGGTGGGCGAAAAATACGGTTACCGAAATGCTCAAGCCACTGTTTTGGCTCCGACCGGCTGTCTTGTAGGAAATTCTTTGGTCACAACGGACCGTGGTTTGGTCCGCCTTAAAACTTTGGGAAATCCCGAAGGAACACAATGGCAGGATGTTTCGCTGAAGGTGTTCACCGATGAAGGTCCTCAAGAAGCAACAAAATTTTATGTGAACGGCATCGCGCAAACACGGCGCATCAGAACCAAATGCGGATATGAAATTCAGGGAACGCTCATTCATCGAATCCGCGTTGTTGATAAGCAGACGGGAGAATGGATTTGGAAACGTTTTGCAGATATCACACAGGGAGACATTGTTCCCATGGCTTTGGATCAGATGATTGGAAAATCCAAAGAAGTTTCGTTGCCTCCTCTGGGAGATTTACATTGGAATGCCGATTTTGAAACAATCGTTCCAAGACACATGAATTCCGATTTGTCCGAGTTGGTCGGTTATTTTATGGGGGACGGATCATTGCATGGCAAAGGGCTACGCTTGTGCGTAACAGAAGGGGATCTGGATGTTTTGGAAAGATTGCGATATCTTTCTAAGATTCTCTTTCATCTGGAGCCCGCCATTAGTAAAAAGAAGGGCTATACAGAAATAGCCATCCATTCTGTTCCTCTGACTATTTGGTGGGAGGCTTGCGGTTTTTCAAAGGTGAGACCGGAAGGCCACAAGGGAAAAGGCCTTACCCCTTTTGTTCCGGATGCCATCCTGCATAGCAATGATCGAAAAATTTATCAGGCCTTTTTGCGGGGCTTATTTGAAGCCGATGGAACTGTCACTGTCGGAATTCCCCACTGGTCTTCCACAACAAGAACATTTTCAGATGAGGTAAAATCTCTTCTGCTAACGCTTGGTTTTCCGACAATGACCAAAATGGACCGGACGGGCTGGGGAGAATCGGATTTGTATGTCCTCCGTCTGCGAAACAAGTCATACCATGCCTCTTTTCTTGAAGAAATCGGGTTCATCAGCAAAAGAAAAAGGGGGGCAGTAGACACCGCAGACTATGTTCAAGCGGCCAGAAAAGATATTGTTTATTTGGACGAGGGCATTTTGAAAATGGCAGTTGGAGACAATCGCAGTATTCATTATAACGCAGTCCAACTTTCGCTCAAACGCCATGGAGGAATTGCAAGACACCGCGCCCAAATGCTTTATGATGACACCAAGGACGCGCGAATCCGTGAAGCCCTTGGATTTTTTTATGACACCGTTGAAACAAACGAGGATGGGGGAGAACAACCGACCTATGATCTTTCCGTTCCTGCCAACGTAACATACACCGCCAATGGTTTTTTAAGCCATAACACCATCGGACTTTTGATGGATTGCGACACCACCGGTATTGAACCCGACTTTGCACTCGTGAAATTTAAAAAATTGGCCGGCGGTGGTTATTTCAAAATCGTCAATCAGAGTATCCCCAAAGCCCTGAAGCATCTTGGTTACACCGAATCGCAAAGCAAAGAGATCATCACTTATATTCTTGGCACCTCTTCTCTTAAAAAGGCTCCTCACATTCGGGAGGAAGTATTGCGCGCAAAAGGTTTCAACAAGGATGATCTTGAAAAAGTGGAAAGAGTTCTTCCGGGTTCGTTTGAGTTAACACAGGCCTTTTCCACACACACGCTTGGAAAAGAAACCATGGGGCGTTTTGGATTTACCGAAGATCAATACAACAAACCCGGTTTCAATCTTCTTAAGGCGCTGGGATTTTCCGATCCACAGATTGAGGAAGCTTCATTGGTTATCTGCGGACGGATGACGATTGAAGGCGCACCGCATCTTTGCAAAGAGCACCTTCCCATTTTTGATTGCGCCAACAAATGCGGCGGTCTGGGCAAGCGCTATCTGGCGCCCATGTCTCATATTCGGATGATGTCCTCCGCCCAAAAATTCATCAGCGGCGCCATTTCGAAGACAATCAATCTTCCCAATGAAACAACCGTGGAGGATATCGAAAAACTCTACGTGGAAACATGGAAACTGGGATTGAAATCCGTTGCACTTTATCGCGATGGTTGCAAACTTTCGCAACCTCTCAACGCAACGAACGATAAGCAGAAGGAAACCGCGACGGAAACAGCCTTGGCGGCGCAACAACAACCCACATTAAAACGTCATCGTCTTTCGAAAAAACGCCGCGGGTTTACGCAAGAGGCGCGCATCGGCGGTCACAAAGTTTATTTGAGAACCGGCGAATATGAAGACGGTACTTTGGGAGAACTCTTCATCGACATGCACAAAGAAGGAGCCTCTTTTCGAAGTATCATGAACTGTTTTGCGATTGCGGTCTCTCTGGGACTTCAATATGGAGTGCCGCTCGAAGAATACGTTCAGTGTTTCACCTTCACGCGATTCGAACCGCAAGGCACTGTCGACCATCCCAATATCAAAATGGCAACCTCTGTTATTGATTTCATCTTCCGATTGTTGGGGATGGAATATCTGGGACGAACCGATTTTGTTCAAGTGAAGCCAAACAAAGATGAAGATGTGATGATGCAAATAGAAAAAAGGACTATGGACAATGGACCATTGACTAAGAACAAAAAACCGGAAAAACCGCAGTTAAAAGTAATCACACCACAACCTCAGAATTCCGTGATGAACGAACATCTTTCAACAATGATGGGAGATGCCCCATTCTGCGATGCCTGCGGACACGTAACAGTGCGCAACGGAAGTTGTTACCGCTGTGTCAACTGCGGCAACTCGATGGGGTGTTCGTAAGATGCCGCGCTGAAAGAACTGTTGACGGAAAGCACCACCAAAGTTACTGAATTTAAGCCGGGGGAAACGAAGAGTCTCTAATGCAGTAATAAATTAAATTTGACCTGTTGTTGTCATTCCCGCGAAAGCGGGAATCCAGTTTTATCATTCTGGATTCCGGATATTTTTGCTGTAGCAAAAATTCCGGAATGACATGATGAAGGACTCAGAATGATATCATTTTCCTACGCCCAAGTTGCGGTGGCTACACCGCTTAATCAGCTTTTTACTTATCGCATTCCTTCTGCTCTGCAAAATCAGATCAAACAGGGCGCACGGGTTGTGGTTCCTTTCAGGCGCAAACAAGTCCTTGGATTTTGCATCGCACTTTCCGATCAACCTCCTTCTGATTTTTCAGCCGACAAACTCAAAGAAATTCTGGAGGTAAAAGATGAAACTCCTGTTTTTTCGGAAAAGATGCTCGAACTTTTGCAATGGCTCTCCGATTATTATTTGGCACCGCTGGGAGAAATTTGCCGCGCCGCTCTTCCCACTCGTCTCACACAGGTAAAAACTCCTTCGCAAACCAAACCGCGTCTCAAAGAAGAAGAACATTCCATTTTTCATCAAGCCGAACCTCTACAATTGATGGAGGGACAAAAAGAGGCGCTCCAAAAATTGATTGATAGATTTCAAAGTTTTAGCGAGCTTTGCTCGCGTGAGGGGGAGGCTCCGACGGCTTTGCCGGCGGAGGGGGCGACGCGAGCCCCTATAAAAAGTGCTTTTCAAAATCCATCTCAGCCGATCTTACTTCATGGCATTACCGGTTCCGGCAAAACGGAAGTTTATCTGCAATTTTTAAATAAAGTTCTCGAATCCGGAAAAGAAGCAATTCTGCTCGTTCCCGAAATTGGTCTGACGCCACAGTTGATTGGCAGAGTACAAAGCCGCCTCCAATCGAATGTTGCCATTTATCACAGCGGTTTGAGTGATACATGGCGACAAATCTATTGGGAGAAAATGCGGGAAGGAAGCGTCAAAGTGGCGGTCGGTACACGCTCCGCCCTGTTTGCCCCTTTCAAAAATTTGGGCGCCATCATCATCGATGAAGAACATGATCCTTCTTACAAACAAACCGAAGGGGGATTTTACTACAACGCCCGTGATGCGGCGATTTTGCGCGCGAAGTTGGAGAAGGCTGTTGTGGTGCTGGGGTCTGCAACTCCCTCGCTCGAAACTTTTTACAACACCAAAAGAGGGAAATACGAATATATCGCTCTTCCGGAAAGGGCCACCGGAGCGACACTTCCCGAAGTTCAACTCATTGATCTCAAGCAAGAAAAATTGGCGCCTGATTCGAAAACACTCTCACCCACTTTGAAAGCGGCCATCTCTGAAAATTTATATCGCGGAGAACAATCTCTTCTTTTTTTAGACCGCCGCGGTTTTGCCAACTTTTTACTCTGTCAGGATTGTGGACATGTTTTGAAATGTAAAAATTGCGCCATCTCTCTAACCTATCACAAATATCCTCCGTCTCTTGTTTGTCACTATTGCGATTATCACACGCGCCTTCCTGAAAAATGCCCCGAATGCCAAAGCAGTGCTCTCAAACTTTTGGGGGAAGGAACTGAAATGCTGGAAGAAGAATTAAAAAATCTTTTCCCGACTGCGAGGATTGTCCGTCTCGACCGTGACACCGCGGGAAAAAGAGAGCATCGCCATGAGGTGTTGCATCAAATGAAAAAGGGAGAAGTCGATATTTTATTGGGGACACAAATTGTGGCGAAGGGTCACGACTTTCCGAATGTCACATTGGTGGGGGTGATTCTGGCCGACCAATCGCTCTTTCTGCCAGACTTCCGGTCTTCCGAAAGAACCTTTCAACTTCTAACGCAAGTGGCAGGCCGCTCAGGCCGTGGAGACAAACCGGGGAAAGTTCTCATTCAAACATTTCAGCCGGAACATTTCGCCCTTCAATGCACCCGTCAACACGACTTCAAACGCTTTGCGGAAGAAGAACTCCAACAACGCGAAAGCCTTTGTTACCCCCCTTTCTCCAGACTCGCGCAAATCCGCCTGCAGGGGAGTGACGGGGATAAAGTAAAAAAAGGAGCTTTAAATCTTAAAAATTTTTTGGGCAGAAAAAAGTGGGAGAAGGATCCACCCGTCATCATGGGTCCTGTGAAATCCCCGCTGGCGAAAGTGCGCGGCAAACATCGCTGGCAGATTTTAATCAAAGCTTTCAAAGTGAAGGAATTGCTTTGGTTACTGCGACAGGCTCAGACACAATCCAAAGAAATGCTCCCCGCCGGAGTCCAGATCCAAATTGATGTTGACTGCCTTAATCTGATGTAGTTTCTTAAGGCCCTCAAAATGAGTATTTTAAAAATCATCACCTATCCGGATCCCGGCTTGCAAACAGTCTGCAAACCGGTTGAAAAAGTTTCGAAAGAAATCCAAAAACTTTTGGATGACATGGCGGAAACCATGTACGCCGCACCCGGTATTGGTCTTGCCGCACCGCAGGTGAGTCAGCTTTTGCGGGTGATTGTGCTCGACACAAAATGGAAAGACAAAAAGGGAGAGGGAGAACTTTTTCAACTCATAAATCCCAAAATCATTCACCGCGAAGGAAAAATTGAGTGGGAAGAGGGCTGTCTCAGCATTCCTGATTTTTCACAAAAAATGGAGCGCTCCAAGAAGGTAACAGTCGAGGCCCTTGATAAACAAGGATCACTAATCCGGATTGAGGGCGAAGACCTTCTGGCTGTCTGCCTGCAACATGAAATTGATCATCTCGACGGAAAACTCATTATCGATAAATCCAGCCGGCTCAAAAGAAATCTCTATCTGGAAAAAATAAAAAAACACCTTCCTCCGGAAAGCAAGAAACACGACGAGGTTATCTTTTAAGATGAAAATCCTTTTTTTTGGTTCTGATACCTTTGCCATTCCTTCTCTGAGAGTTTTGCATGCCTCTTCATCGCACAAAATTATTGGAGTCGTCACACAACCGGATAAACCGGCGGGACGTGGCCGCAAAATGACCCCTTGTCCGGTAGCTGTATTGGCGAAAGACTTAGGGCTTCCCCTTTTGCAACCGGCAAAAATTCAGGAGGAAACCGTTATTCAGGAAATTTTAAATTTAAAAGCCGATGTGTTGGTGGTGGTGGCTTATGGAAAATTTTTACCGCAGTCTTTGATCGACAAAACACGCTACAAAGCGGTCAATCTTCACCCTTCGCTTCTCCCAAAATATCGCGGCGCATCTCCAATACAAACGGCCATTTTAAACGGCGACACCAAAACGGGCGTAACAACCATGATCGTGAGTTCCGAAATGGATGCCGGTGATCTTTACCTGCAATGCGAAACCGACATTGATCCCGTTGAAATCGCAGAAGGTCTGGAAGCTCGTCTTGCCGAAGTAGGAGCCCATCTGATTTTGAAAACACTGGAAGGATTGGAAAAGAAAACTCTGAAACCGATACCGCAAGATCCAAAAAAAATAATTCTCACGCGCAAAATCACAAAAGAAGACGGTCAGATTAACTGGAACGAATCGGCAGAAACACTTTACAACAAACTCCGCGCCTATACACCATGGCCGGGCCTCTTTTGTCATGTAAACGGAAAAATTCTGAAAATTTTTGAAGCGGCACCCATGGAAAATGATTCAAAAGAAAAACCCGGAACAATTCTCGACAACAAAAACGGATTGATTCTTCGCTGTGGAAAAGGAGCACTCTGTCTCTTGGAAGTCCAACTCGAAGGGAAGAAGAGAATGAGTACCGCTGATTTTCTAAAAGGCTACTCCGTAACGGTAGGAGAAAAACTTAAATGAAAAAACTCATCGCCCCTTCCATTTTGTCGGCCGATTTTGCAAGATTGGGTGAAGAAATCACCGCCGTTGAAAAAGCGGGTGCCGATTTGATTCACATCGACATTATGGATGGTCATTTCGTACCGAACCTGACGATGGGACCGTCTATTGTCACTTCGATTCGCAAGATCACAAAACTTCCTCTCGATTGTCATTTAATGATTGAGAAACCCGAAAAATTTATCGAGCCCTTTGCCAAAGCCGGCGCTGACTGGATCAGCGTTCATATTGAAACGTCGAATCTATCGGAGTTATTACCAGCTATCAAAAAACTGAGTTGCAAAGCGGGCGCTGTTATCAATCCGCCCACACCGATTGAAAAAATATTTCCTTTCTGCAAGCTCGCCGATTTTATTTTGGTAATGACCGTCAACCCGGGTTTTGGAGGACAAAGTCTGGTGGAAGGGTCGTTTAAAAAAATAGCGAAACTAAAAAGCTATCTCACACAAAACAATTTAAACACCCCCATCGAAGTCGACGGCGGCATCAAAACAGAAAACATCGGAGAATTCGCCAAAGCCGGCACCAACATCTTCGTCTCCGGCTCCGGAATTTTCCGCGTAAAAAATTACAGCGCAACAATCACGCAAATGAAGAGTTACATATAGTACCAGGTACTATATGTAATCCAGGTACTATATGTAATCCAGGTACTATATGTAATCCTCCATCAAGTTACTTCGCAAAAAATCGACTTGTTTAACCATTCGATTAAAGCGACAAGTCGGTTTACCATTTCCCTTCTCAAGTAAGTTGGAAATCTTGTCTGAGGGGATGGATGTATAAACCAGATTTTTATAAATTTGACGTCGTCGGTATTCCTCATCGCACACAGCCAAATAAGATGGATGAAATTCTAGTAAAGGATTTGGCTGACCCATATAATAAGAATAGCCACTCCACGGCCAATCTTCCGGCTTTGCGACAATGCCCGCTGACAAAGCATTCCTATGCTGATATCGCAAACACGCCAAACCATGCTGGTCATTCGAAATGATGCGGCTACGGTACCGATGTGCCCAAAAATGTCCGGAGCGTTTGTGGCGCTGATTGAAATCTTTTGCATATTTCAAACAAATGTCGTGCATAATTTCATCGATCAAAGAATCTCCGTGGTTTGATACCATCAGATGTACATGCGAATTCAGAATTTCGTAATTATAGAGTCGGAAACAAAATTTGCGTTTTCCCTCATACAGAATAAAAAGTAATCGCTCAAAATCGCCGTGTTCCTGAAAAAGGGGTTCCTTGTTATTGCAACGTAAAATGACATGATAATGAAGATCCTCTCCTTTAATTCGTGGTTGTCGCGGCATAACCATCTCCTTTCACAAAGTTACATATAGTACCTGGTACTATGTGTAATGCGAATGGCGTACCGTCTGGAGAAGGCTTTAAAGGGGGGAAAGAAAAAGAGGAATGATGAAAATGCTACAGCAAGTGCTCGATTTCCGTACAAGCGATTAACATATGGTACCTGGTACCATATGTTATGGTACCAAATGTTAAAACAGTTCGGCGATTTTATTGCGGAGGCAGGCTAGATTGTCGCGGGTCGCTTCGTGACGGAGTTGATTGGAGAGTTCAGTCAGTAATCCCCGCCATAATTTTGGCGGCAGAGCGTAAATATAATCCAGAATTAGATAAACAATTTCTTCCTGTCGCCATTGTTTGATCGCCACCGCCACTTCATCCACGCCGCGTTGGTCCAGAATTTCCCGAAGATCCATGAAGAATCGGCGTTCCAGACGAGTAGCCACTCCCAATAATTCTTGCAGAGATCCGTCAATTTTTGCGGTGAGTCGGTCAACCGTCATCGTTTCATCCACAAGAATTGGCTCACCCATTTTGATTGTTACTTTCGTTTCAGTCTGAATTTTCCAAGAACCTTTGGGACATACCGTTCCCGAACCAATCATTCCGACCGGCAACACCCAAACCTTTTCGCGAGATTTATATTTTGCCAAAGTTCCGGCTGTTGATACCGCAATATGGGCAATTCCTTTTTTGAAATAACCGCCCTCTTTTTTCAGACGCTCTTTTTTGCCGACACAAAAATAGCCGGCGTCCCAGCGTGTTCCATCCCGATTCAATTGCCCCCGGGCCCTTGTCCCCTGCGGGTAAATCGCCAATGACATATCGGAAGGAAGAAGTCTCTTCACCACATTGTCCACCGCTCTTTTTGCTTTCCCCTCCTGCTTTGATTTTCGGTCGACAAAAATCATTCCCCACGCCTCCAAAGTTTGACCAATCCCCAAAATCCGGTACAAAAATAAATTGTCCCTGAAGTGATCCTTGGCAACAATTATGCGGGGCATAAAACTCGTCACTGATCCGTCCGGCTTTTCCTTGAAATAAGCAAGTTGCGCCAAAGCAATATCGAGCAGACTTTTATGGCTCAAAGCATAAATAATTTTTCCCTCTTTGATTGAAGCCAGATCGGGTGCTTTTTCCACAATCACATCCATCCGGGCCATCTGTATCATACGCACCGCCCAAATCATCGAAAGGCCAGACCCCACACTCTTAATATAATGAGACCCCTTCCAGCGAAATGCCTTGTAGGCGAGGCGTCCAAATAAAAAAGTGGCATAAGCGCCGCGGAAACAGAGCCAGACACTCTGCTGTATCGGTTTTCCCTTTGCATAATGAAGATGCAAAGGATCGACGAGACACTCCGCCTTGGCAGGAACTCGATGGGGGAGAAAACCTAAACAGGCATAAAGATGATCAAAAAATTCCTGTGGTTCAACTCTTGGATTGAGGCGGGCAAATTCCTGCAAAGGCTTTAAACCGTGCCAACGCCACCACCGGCTGTAAAACGCCAATCCCAAAAATAAAATTTCAAAGGGCAAGAAAAAGGGAGCGCCTAGTTTAATCCATCCGTAAACGCGCCAACCCAATGTCCATAGCGCAAAAAGGATCACCGCAAAATCACGCGCCCAGCCAAACCAAAGCTCCAAAGCACCAACCAATCGATTCAACAGACGCAATCCAAAAAAATTATCGTGCAGAAAAAAGAAGAGACTGCGAAAAATCAGCGGGGCATACAGAAGGCTGAGAAAAATCCATGTCATCATTTTTTAAGTTTTTTAAGCTAAAAAAGAAAGTTGATAGCGAAAATGCGGGGTAACATTTTTTGTGCCGAGACGAAAGGCCTCTTTTTTTAAACGCTGGGAAATGCGAGTTGAAACGGATGAAGCCGCTCCTTCCTGCGATTCATAAATGGCGGTGACTACTCCCTGCGCCGGAAAAGCCATCACCATATCAACCGGATGCCGCACCAATCCTTTTACAAATCCCTCCACCAACTGAACCAATTTTTTTGCCCTGACAATTCCAAAACGCTGACGGATTTTTGTAAAATCGGTCAGAGTGATATCGTATTTATAAGTGCCGTAATTTTTCTCCGACTTCGAACTGGAAGTATCGAAAGCGGGCCAGTGAAAAGTGAAGGCAACATGAGTGCTCTTCGGAAACTCAAGCCAAAGTTGCCCTCCAGCGCGGCGCAAAGCCTGACGGCAAAAGGCTAGATCGCTTGTCTCTTCACCATCTCCCGTCCCTTGAAAAAAGTGTTCCAGAATTTTTTGGCGCTCCGCTTCATCCAAAGAATCAACGGCATAAATAAAGCGGGCCTGAATGGCAGGGCCTTCTCTGAGACGAACCTCCTTGATTTGAATTTCCAGTTTGGAATCGAAATGCGCCCGCTTTGCAGAAGCCACAACCAGTTCTGTTAAAATGGCCGTCGCCTCTTCCTTGGAACCAAAAGCTTTTGCGAGATCAGCAGTGGTGACAACATGATAAATAAGATGCCTGCTTAAGAATAAAAGATCGTGGGTTTTTAAAACCCCATGAAGCGTTTCCAGAAAATCAAAATAATGATCTTTTTTTGAGTTTGTTTTTTCCGGCTTTTGCAAATCTTCAAGACATTTTTGGGCCTGTATAAAAAGATGCTGTGTTTCTTTCGAAAAAGGTTTTGGCCATGTTGATTGTAATTTTTTTAACGATTGTTCCAGTTTGAGAAGTATCTTTTGCGACATAGAGGGACAATCCCAAAAAAATATCCGTTTGGCAAGTATGGGCAAGGATGTTAGGCAATGAAACATGTTTTTTCAGGATATTGCCACCATTGGCACACTCGTTGTTTTGGAGGGATTACTCTCCGCAGATAACGCACTGGTCTTGGCTGTGCTCGTCAAACATCTGCCCGATCAAGGCCGAAAGAAAGCCCTGCGTTACGGCATTTGGGGAGCATTTTTATTTCGTCTGATCGCTTTGTTGTTGGTAAGCTGGCTGATTCACGCATGGTATTTCAAGGCTGTTGGAGCCGCATATCTGATGTTTATTTCGGCACGGCATTTCCAAACCCTAAGAAAATCTTTCAAATCCGAAGAGAAAGCGATTAAGAAATTCGGGTTTTGGAAAACTGTTCTTGTTGTGGAATTGACCGACATCGCTTTTTCCGTTGATTCCATCTTGGCGGCCGTCGCCCTTTCGAACAAACTCTGGATCATCTATCTGGGCGGCGTGCTGGGAATTATTGCGATGCGTTTTGTGGCCGGGGGTTTTCTGAAACTGTTGGACAAATTTCCGGGACTCGAAAATGGCGCCTACCTTTTGGTTGGGTGGATTGGAATCAAACTTGCGGTTATAACTTGTCAGGAAGAAATCGCAGGGTTTCCGCATATAATGACGCCTCCTCTTTTTTGGAGCGTCATGGCTTTTATCCTTATTGGAAGCATGCTTTGGAAAGGGAAACAACACGGCAAGCGGGATGTCCCTCCAAACCTCCAATAAAGGAAATGGTGAAAAATGAGACTATCCTTTTTTTGAAATTTTGATATTTGATTTTTGCATTTTGATATTTGATTTTTTATCGGGGTGTAGCGAAGCCTGGTATCGCGCTTGCTTCGGGAGCAAGAGGTCCCGAGTTCAAATCTCGGCACCCCGACAATGATTTCGATGGGTTACATGAAGTGAATTTCATAACAACCATTTCTATTCCATAATACTGCCACACTTTTTCTCGGAAGAAACCAAGCGAAGCCTGTTCCCCTCAACTCCGGGAATCACGGGCAATGTTT